>JAISZM010000169.1 GCA_031269205.1 Eubacteriales Family XIII. Incertae Sedis bacterium
AAAGCGAAGATCATAACCACGGAGCGCACCATAGAAGCGGATGACTTTTTCAAAGTCGGCGTTCAGGCGTCCACGCTGTTGGCCCGGGATGAATTGGTCAAGGAGATACTGTTGCCAAAGCCCGACGCGAACACAAAAAGCGTCTATCTGAAGTTCCGTCACCGCAACGCGATCGACTTTCCGCTTTTTTCTGTGGCTGTCGCAGTGACGCGGGAAGGGCCGCGCGTCACGAAAGCGCGCATCGTGCTCGGCGGGGCCGCGCCCGTTCCCAAGAGGGCCGAATCCGCAGCGGCGCTGATGACCGGCAAGGAATTGACGGCGTCTTTGGCGGCTCAGGTTGCGGAGGAAGCGCTGAAAGACGCTCTGCCCATGCGCGAAAACGCGTACAAGCTGATCGCGGCGAAAGCCTACGTAAAAAGAGCCGTCGAGGCCCTGATATAAGACTAAGGAAACACTGATTAATTCCGTTCACCGGATGAGCCGATGGATTAGCTGCGAGCCGTAGGCGAGTCTCATCCTAAGCGTTCGCCTGACACAGGCAAAAAACGCAGGGATACTGGTGGTATCGTGAGGCTTTTTGCCGAAGTCAGGCGGAAAATCGGCGGCTCATATGGTGGACATGAATTAATCAGCGTTTCCCTAACGGTCAAAGACACGTACCTGCTTGTACACAATTATCGATTAGCGAAAACTGCGTAACAGGTCAGACCCTATCAAACCGTTTGAAAAGAAGTCGAAAACTGTCGGGGCGCGGTCACAAAATTTTCGCGTAGCCCTTGACATCGCGCGGTAATGATGTAAAATAGACGTTAGCACTCACCGAGATAGAGTGCTAACAAAACATCTGAATGAAAGGAGTTATATCAAAATGAGTGTTGGAATCAAACCTATCAACGACTATGTCCTCATCAAGAGAGAGGAAGCCGAGGAGAAGACGGACAGCGGCATCGTGCTGCCGAGTCAGGCTAAGGAGCAGCCCCAGATCGCGAAAGTCATCGAAGTCGGCCCTGGAACGGACGAGGTCAAGATGGTCGTAAAGTCCGGGGATAAGGTCATCTTCGGTCAGTACGGCGGTATGGATATCAAGTACGGCGGCAAAGAATACAAACTTGTGCGCCAGAACGATATCTACGCTAAGATAAAATAGTTAAGCGGTTCAGGAGGGAATTATACTATGGCAAAAGAAATCAATTTTGGCGAGGACGCCAGGAAAAAACTGTTGGCGGGAGTGGACAAGCTCGCCAATACGGTCAAGATCACGCTCGGCCCGAAGGGCAGGAACGTGCTGCTTGACAAGAAATTCGGTTATCCGATGATCACGAACGACGGGGTGACCATCGCGAAGGAGATCGAATTTGAAGATCCGTATGAGAACATGGGCGCACAGCTCGTGAAGGAAGTTGCGACGAAGACGAACGATGTCGCAGGCGACGGTACGACGACGGCGACACTGCTCGCTCAGATTATCGTCAATGAGGGATTCAAGAACGTCGCCGCGGGCGCGAATCCGATGATTTTGAAGAAGGGCATCCAGGGCGCGACGGACGTTGCGGTCAAAGAATTGCAGAAAGCGGCTTCGGCCGTGAACACGAAGGAGAAGATCGCGCAGGTCGGCTCCGTGTCGTCGAGCGACCCCGAGATCGGAGCGATGATCGCGGAGGCCATGGAAGAGGTCGGCAAGGACGGCGTCATCACGGTCGAGGAGAGCAAGTCGATGGATACCTCGCTCGAGGTGGTCGAGGGTATGCAGTTCGACCGCGGATATCTCTCCGCGTACTTCGTGACGGACACGGAAAAGATGGAAGCCGTGTTCGAAAATCCATACATCCTGCTCACGGATAAGAAGCTGTCCAACGTGCAGGACCTTCTCCCCGTTCTCGAGAAGATCGTTCAGCAGGGACGCAAACTTCTCATCATCGCGGAGGATGTCGAGGGCGAAGCGCTCACGACGCTCATTGTGAACAAGCTCAAGGGGACGTTTGACTGCGTCGCCGTCAAGTCGCCCGGATTCGGGGATCGCCGCAAGGCCATGATGGAGGATATCGCGATCATCACGGGCGGCAAGGTCATCTCCGAGGAAGTCGGTCTCGACCTGAAGGAAGCGACGCTCGATCTGCTCGGTACGGCCGCGACGGTCAAGGTTGACAAGGAGAATACGACCATCGTCGGTGGCGGCGGCACCAAGAAGGAGATAAGCAATCGCGTTGCGGCTATAAAGAGCCAGATCGAGACGACGACTTCGGATTTCGACCGCGAGAAACTGCAGGAGCGCCTCGCGAAGCTGTCCGGTGGCGTGGCCGTCATCAAGGTCGGCGCCGCGACCGAAACGGAGATGAAGGAAAAGAAGCTTCGCATGGAAGACGCGCTGAATTCCACGAAGGCGGGCGTCGAAGAAGGTATGGTGCCCGGCGGCGGCGTCGCGCTCTCGAACGCCATCCCGGCAGTCGCGAAGTACATCGAGACGCTTTCGGGCGACGAAAAGACGGGCGCGAACATCCTGAAGCGCGCGCTGGAGGAACCCGTTCGCCAGATCGCGGAGAACGCGGGACTCGAGGGTAGCGTCGTAATCGCGAAGATAAAGGAAGAGAAGAAGGGTATCGGTTTCAATGCCGCGACCGAAGTGTACGAGGACATGATAAAGGCCGGCATCGTCGACCCGCTGAAGGTCACGCGTTCCGCATTGCAGAACGCGGCCTCGGTTTCGGCCATGCTGCTGACGACCGAATCGGCCGTAGCGGAAGCGCCAAAAGACGACCCCGCCATGCCAGCCATGCCGCCCGGAGGCGGAATGGGAATGATGTAATCATCTCCCATTCCGCAGAGGGGTGCGGGGGAGAGTATCTTCCCGCATTGAGTGACGAGCGCCGCGAGGAACGGATTACCCCTTCGGGGGTGACAGGGCGCAGCGAAGCGAAGCCCGCCGAGAGGGGGCGAAGCCCCCTACGGGGAGCGAAGCGACGTGGTATGGGAATGATGTAAGCATCTCCCCTCGCCATCTGCTATTACGCAAAAAGAGAAAGTCCGGCTTTTAGAATAGAGCCGGACTTTTCTTATTTTATGCGGCTGAATGTAATAGGGAAGGGGGGGATCAGCCGCTTGGAAAAAGCTATTCTGTTCGGCTGCCCTCAGCCTTTGTCGTTCTCGCCAACCTTCGCGTTCGCGCTGTCGCGCTTCATTTCACCCGCGAGATTTTCGATGGCGTACTCGCAACATTGCACCACGAGATTGTTCATTGACACGCCCATGTCGTGCGCGGTCTGACCGAGTGTCTTCACAAGCTCGGTCGGCATTCTGAATGTTTTGTTTGTGTATTCCGGTTTTACCACTTTAAACATTGGCTCACCTCATATCTGTCCGCTTTCTAGTTGTTTTGTCGGTGTACCGATTACATCTATCATAAACGAAAAGCCTGTCCGAATACACACACGGTAATTGCACTTATTTGTTGATAGGTAAATCGCTGAGGATGGGGTGGTGGCGGGGATAGGTGCAGCATTTTGCTGGGGGGGTAGGTGGCGGGAGGCGGATGGCTCGGTCGGCTCGCGCGGCGGTGAAGGCTCGGGCGTCTGCGCGAACCAGGGCGTCGATTGTGGTCTCCCATTCGTCTATGGTTACGACGCGGACGCCTTTATAAAAGCGCTGAGAGCGGCAGGGTTCAAGCCGCGTCGCCGCGCCTTGGCGCAGTAACACGGCGGCGGTCTTTTTATTCCACACGAGACGCTTCCCGGCCCGCAACGGGCGGAACAATATGTTATACTTTATGAAACGATGATTGGGATTTGCCGCGCCCGGCGGCGCCGACTATTGTAACACGGAGGGAACATGGCCTACTATTTCGACGAACCATCACACACTTTCAACGAATACCTACTCGTGCCCGGGTACAGTTCAAAGGACTGCAGGCCGGAAAAGGTTGATTTGACCGCGCCGCTCGTCAGGCGCCGACGCGGCAGAAAAGCGCCGATCCGGATCAATATCCCGATGGTTTCGGCCATCATGCAGGCGGTGTCGGACGATCGCATGGCCGTCGCGCTCGCGAAGGAGGGCGGACTCTCATTTATCTTCGCGTCGCAGAGCGTGGAGGATCAGGCTGCTATGATACGGCGGGTGAAGGACCACAAGGCGGGCTTCGTGAAATCAGACAGCAACGTGCGGCCGGACCAGACGCTCGCGGACATCATCGCGCTGAAGGAGAAGATGGGGCACAGCACGGTCGCCGTCACGGAGGACGGCACGCCAGACGGACGCATCGTTGGCATCGTGACGAGCCGCGACTATCGGCCGAGTCGCATGTCTCCGGGTTTGAAGATCAGCGAATTCATGACTCCGCTCGCGGATATCATCTACGGAGAGGACGGCATATCGCTATCCGACGCGAACGACATCCTCTGGGATCGCAAGCTGAACGCGCTTCCCATCATCGACAGGCAGGGGAGGCTGACGCATTTCGTTTTTCGCAAGGATTACGACAGCCATAAAGCGAATCCGTTCGAACTTCTCGACAAGCAAAAGCGTTATCTCGTCGGTGCGGGTGTGAACACGCGCGACTATCGCGAACGGATTCCGGCGCTCGTGGAGGCGGGCGCGGACGTACTCTGCATCGATTCGAGCGAAGGTTTTACGGAGTGGCAGAAGGAGACGCTCGCCTGGGTGCGCGCGGAGTACGGCGATAAGGTGAAGATCGGCGCGGGCAATGTCGTCGACCGCGAAGGGTTTTTGTTTCTCGCGGAGGCGGGCGCCGACTTTGTGAAGGTGGGTATCGGAGGCGGCTCCATCTGTATCACGCGCGAGCAAAAGGGCATCGGCCGCGGGCAGGCTTCGGCGGTGCGCGACGTGGCGCGCGCGCGCGCGGAGTATCTCGAGAAAACGGGCGAATACGTCCCTATATGCAGCGACGGAGGTATCGTCTACGACTATCACATGGCGGTCGCGCTCGCCATGGGGGCAGACTTTCTCATGCTGGGGCGTTACTTCGCGCGTTTCGACGAGAGTCCGACGGCGCGGCTGAACGTGGGCGGCAACTATGTGAAGGAATACTGGGGCGAGGGTTCGAACCGGGCGCGAAACTGGCAACGCTACGATATGGGCGGCGAGGCGAGCCTGTCGTTTGAAGAGGGGGTCGACTCGTACGTTCCGTACGCGGGGCCGCTGAAGGACAGTGTGGAACAGACGCTCGGGAAGATACGCTCGACGATGTGCAGCTGCGGTGTGATGAATATTCGTGAGCTGCAGGAAAAAACGAAACTCACGCTCGTGAGTTCGACGTCGATAGTCGAGGGCGGGGCGCACGACGTCATCTTGAAGGAGCCGGGACCGGGACCGCGGTGAGCGGGAAAATTGTGTTGAAGGATATGAGCCTCGAGGGACTCACCGAGTTCTTCGTTTCACTCGGCGAGAAGCCTTACCGCGCGAGGCAGGTGTTCAGGCGACTCATGAACGGCGCGGCTTCGTGGGACGAGATGACCGATCTGCCGCTAGGGCTTCGCGAACGGCTCGGGGAACTGGCCACCGTAGACTGCCTGCGCGTACGTGATATCGCGGTGAGTCGCATCGACGGTACGCGCAAGTATCTGTTCGAGACGGCGGACGGACTCTACATCGAGACGGTACTCATGGAATATTTCTACGGCTATTCGCTCTGCGTCAGCTCGCAGGCGGGCTGCCGCATGGGCTGCGGCTTCTGCGCGTCGGGGCGTCTCGGGCTTGCGCGAAACCTGATGGCGGGGGAGATCGCGGATCAGTACATACTGTGCGAGCGCGACGTGCGGACGGGATTTGGCGACACCGACGTCGCCTCGGCAAGCCATGTCAACTACGTCAAGCACAAGGACGACGAAGGCAAACCGCGTATCGGCCATATAGTCGTCATGGGCGTGGGCGAACCCTTCGACAACTACGACAATGTCATGACTTTTCTCAAGAACGTCACCGACCCACAAGGCCGCAATCTCGGACGCAGGCAGATAACCGTTTCGACCTGCGGACTTGTGACGGGCATGAGGCGCTTCATGAACGACCTGCCACAGGCCAACCTCTCGCTCTCGCTGCACGCGCCGAACGACGAAATAAGGCGGCGCCTCATGCCCGTAGCGGCGAGCAGCGGCGTCGATGAATTGATCGCCTTCGCGCGCGAGTATTCGGAAACGACGGGGCGCAGGTTTTCCTTCGAGTACGCCCTGTTCGCTGGAGTGAACGACAGCGTAGCGTGCGCGGACGAACTCGCGGACAAGCTCGCCGGCGGAGGCTTTCACGTGAACCTCATACCCGCGAACCCCGTTCCCGGCCTTGGCTACGAGGCGCCAGGCCGCAGAGAGGTCACGGTTTTCGCCGAGCGCCTGATCGCGCGCGGCGTGCGTACGACGACACGCCGCGAGCTCGGCGCGGACATAGCCGCCGCCTGCGGTCAGCTGATAAGCGAGCGTATAGCGAAGGAATAAGCACAATCTCAGCGATAAGTGAGAAGCCGCGGTTATGGGAAATCGATCAGCACCTACATAAACAGGTTACTATTCAGTCGCCACGCTATTTTTGCCCATCTCGGAACCTGATGACGATAGCTGCGAAGCGTAGCTGAGTCTAATACAAAGCGTTGGCTTCCTCACGTACCCCAAAGTACGCTCCGGTGAGCCAAAACCGCCCTCAGAACCCAATCTGAACAAAACTAGCGCGGCAACTGAATAGTTTCGATTGAACCACTGAGCAGTAACATAAACAGCGCGTCAACGGTCAGTAATGTGGACGAATTTTCGACAGGCGTGAGACTTTGTGATACAATCGTAGAGATGTTCCTGTGAGGCGTCACCGACGTGCACTGCATAGTGACCTGCCGCATATTGTTCGTCCCATTGGCATCGGGGAGTGGGAAAGCTTTTGCGCTGAGGAGCGCGACAATGACAGCGAAGTTGAAACAGCTGATTCACCGTTATATATTTTCGGAAAATCTTTCGTTGGACGCTCGTACGACGAACATGGTGTGTATCGTCGGAGTGGCGGGCGTGATCGTCGCTATCATCACGCGCGCCTTCATGGGAAGTTCTCCCGTCCTCCTCATCGTGTTGGCGGGCATCGTCGTCAGCGTGTCGGCCCTGTTCGTGTTCTGCAACGTCTATAACAAACACAAGATAGGGTCGTGGTTGATCCTGTTTTTCCTCTGTGATCTGCTCCTGCCCGCCGCTCTGTTCGCCATGGGTGGCATCAAGAGCGGCGCCACCTCGTACTTTACCATGTCCATCGTGGTGATATTTTTCCTGTCGAAGGGGCGGGCTCGCGTCGTCATCCTCATCACAAACATCTTGTTCGTGATCTTCTGTTACATAGCCCTGGCCATACCGCCCTTCAGCGGATTCGTGGCGGAACTCTCGGGAACGGCGCAGTACGTCGATCATATACAGTCCTTTATCGTCTCGGGGTTTTTCATCGCGGCTCTCGTCGTATTCCAAAACCGCATATTTCAAGAAGAACAGAGGAAGATAGAGACGTTGCTTTCCTCGATGAACACGCTCTCGTCGGCTCTGCTTGATCAGAACGTCGAGCAACCGGAAGGCGTCCTGCGCGAGGGCATGAGCATCATCGCCCGCGACGTCGACGTCGACTGCATTGCTATCTGGAGAAATTTCACCCGGGACGGGAAGCGTTTCTTCAAACTGCATATGGCGGAATTCTACAATCAGATGTACGACAATACGGATGTGAATATGAAGGAAGAAGAAGACGGCAGCGAAAGAGCATTTCCCTACTCATCTTTTTTGCCCGAATGGGAGGACAGGCTGTCAAAAGGAGAGTCCGTCAATACCATCATGAGCGAATATCCCCCGGGTGTAGAGAGCTTTCTCGGAGGATTGGGAATCCAGGCGCTTCTCGTGATCCCGGTGATCTCTCACGGGGAATTTTGGGGAACTGTCGCGTTCAACAACTATCACGAAGAGCGGCGCTTTTCGGATTATGAAGTGCGCAACCTGCAACCCTGGGCGACGCTGCTCGCGAACGCTCTGATTCGCAACGAGATCATACAGGATCTCGCGCGCGCTCAGGATGAGGCAGAGGCCGCGTCGAGAGCCAAGAGCGAATTTCTCTCGAATATGAGCCACGAGATGCGGACGCCGATGAACGCCATCATAGGCATGACGTCGATCGGTCGGGAGACCTCGGATACCAGGAAAAAGGACTATGCGTTTGAGAAGATAGACGACGCCTCCTTACATCTCCTCGGCGTCATCAACGACATACTCGACATGTCGAAGATAGAGGCGAACAAGCTGGAACTCTCGCTCGCGGAATTCAGCTTTGAGGGGATGCTGCAAAAGGCGGTGAGCGTCAACAACTTCCTGATTGAAGCGAAGCGCCATGATTTCATCCTGAATATCGACCGCACTATTCCGGCTCTGCTCGTGGGCGACGAACAGCGACTGACGCAGGTGGTCACGAATCTGCTTTCCAACGCGGTGAAGTTCACGCCGGACGGCGGGGTGATACATCTCGACGCCCGTCTTGTGGGTGAGCGCTCTATCGGGGAGGGTCGGAGTCTTGAGGACGAACGGGTCATAGGCGGCGAGCCGGATGAGGGCTGCGTCGTACGGATAGGCGTGACCGACACGGGTATCGGGATCAGTGAGGAACAGCAGGCACACCTGTTTACGTCCTTCCAGCAGGCCGAAAGCAGCACGTCGCGCGAGTTCGGCGGCACGGGACTTGGCCTCGCAATCTCGAAGCGCCTCGTGGAACTGATGGGCGGCCGGATATCGGTGGAGTCCGAGGTGGGCGCCGGGTCAACCTTCGCGTTCACCGTGTGGCTGGGACGCGGGAAAGACAGAGGAAGAAGAGCCGGAATCGGCGCGGGCGAATCCGCCGCTCCGGACGCCGCGGCTAAACCAAGCGCGCCCGACGGCGCGGTTAAACCCGGCGCGCCCGGCGCCGATTCGCTCAGCGAAGAACCGCAACATCCGGACGACTTCAGCAAATATCACGTATTGGTGGCCGAAGATATAGACATCAATCGGGAGATAGTCATGTCGTTCCTGGAGCCGACGGGCGTTGCGGTCTACAGCGCGGAAAACGGCGAGAAGGCGGTGGAGATGGTTCGCGAACACCCTGAACGATACGACGCGATTTTCATGGACCTGCAGATGCCGAAGATGGACGGCTACGAAGCCACAAGGCAAATCCGCGCCTTGGACATACCCCGGGCAAAGGATATCCCGATCATCGCGATGACCGCCAACGTGTTCCGGGAGGACGTGGAGAAATGCCTTGAATGCGGCATGAACGACCACGTCGGCAAACCTCTCGACAGGGAGCTAGTCCTATCCAAACTCCGCGCGTATCTGAGATGAACGCGCGGGCGCTGTTCGCCGCCGGGGTAATAATATCGTTTCGTCGTCACGAGAGAGAATCCGGAAATTTCAGCTCGGAAGTTGGGACAGTGAAGGTATGAGTTTTACAAAATTCCACACGGAGGTCAGGATACTTTACGCCGACACGGACGCCATGGGCATCGTGTGGCACGGCAATTACGTGAGGTTCTTCGAGTTCGGGCGCACGGAAGCCCTGCGCGAGATAGGCTTCCCTTACGACAAGTTCGAGGAGAAGGGCTTCATGATGCCGCTGTATAACGTGAACGTCGACTACAAACGCCCCGCGAAGTTCGACGACGTGCTCGACATAGCGTCGTGGCCGAGGCGGCTCGGCGCGGCGAAGATAACGATAGGCTACGAGGTTACGAACAAGGGCACGGGCGAACTCGTCGTTACGGGAGAAACCACTCACGCGATAGTGAACGGCGACATGAAGCCCGTGAACATAAGGAAGCATTACCCCGAGTTCGCGGAGCGTATGCTTGAGATGGCCGAGTTCGGGTGACGCCTGACTTTCGGAGAGACCGTCGGTAGGTTTGACGGAAGCCGGCGCGCATTCCCGCGGCGCTTCGCCGGTCTCAGAGGGAATCCTCGATCGCTTTGATGATGGCGTCCTCGTTCGCGAGGGCGCCTTTTCCGAGGTCGCCGCAGGCCAAGACGGATTCGCGCGGTTCGACGAAGATGTAGCCGAGTCCGGAGAGTTTTTCTAAGTTGCCTTGCGTTATCGGGTTTTCGTACATGGCCGTGTTCATGGCGGGGCAGACGATGATCGGTTTGCCGTCGCCGGCGGCAGCCATAACGATCGTCGTCAGCAGGTCATCCGCTATGCCGTTCGCTATCTTGCCGACGACGTTCGCCGTCGCGGGCGCGACGACGAGAACGTCGGCGCCTTTCGCGAGGCCGATGTGCTCTACGTCGTATTCGGGTACATCCGCGAAACTGTCGGTATAGACCGGGCGCTTCGTGAGCGTCGAGAAGGTCAGTGGGGCGATAAACTCGCGCGCGTTTTTCGTCATGACGACGTTCACGGTGTGACCGCCTTTTGTGAGCTTGTTCGCGAGTTCGGCGGCCTTGTACGCCGCGATGCTGCCGGTTACTCCGAGGACGATGTTCGCCATTTATCTCTCTCCGTTCTTCACACCGCCGAATCCTTACCGCGCGGAATCGAGCGCCTTTTGGCGCACCACCGTCGCTATGGCTTCGGCTATCGCTTCCTTGCCATCGTATGATTGGTACGAGCCGTCCTTCGCTACGAGGTGGCCGACATGGCCGCCTTTGCGCAGGTATTTCGTGTCGTTCGCGAGCACGTAGTCGCAGTCGTTCTTTTTGAGCAGTCCATAGCCCACGCGGATGAGTTCTTCCTCGTCTACGTCCGACAGCAGCTTGAACCCCACGACGACGGCGTCCGGAGCGAGTTCCCTGAACAGCGCGATGATCTTCGGAGCGCGTTCGAGGACGACGAGCACGTCGTCAAGATCCGAACTGATCTTACCCCCGTCGCGTATGTCCGGCGCGTCGGCGATGCTGTCCGCGGCTTTCAGCGCCGTCGTCACCTTCTTCACGCGGTAGTCGCTGACGGCCATGCTGTGGACCACGGCGTCTATGCGATGTTCCGCGCAGACAGTACGCACGGCTTCGCCCAGCGCGGTCACGTCGTTCGCGTGTATGACCGTGACGTCGCCGGCGCTCGGCGTGGCGGCGTGTCTGTCGCAGACGTAGAATATGCGGGGAGCTTCGGGCGCCGACGACAGCTTTTCCGCTATCAGCGCGCCGAGACGCCCTGTGCCCGTGTTCCTTATCGTACGCACCTCGTCGATTTTTTCTGTATTGCCACCCGCCGTGATCAGTATATTCATACCATACATGATAGCATATCGCCCAAAGGCACGGGGCTTGCAAGCACAAAATTATTGAAGGGGGTTTGTCACTTGAACAGCGTAGAGAGCCGATCCACCTGCTTCTCCGAACCCGCCGCCGAAATGTAGTTCAGAAACAGAGCCTCGTTGATGTTATAGGCATTGATGAGGTCGTCCACGCTTCCCTCGTAGTAGCGGAAGTCGACGACGATGATCTCGTCGTAATTCTCCGTCAGGAAGGGGATGAAGGCGTTCGCGAAACTCTCCTTGAATACGATGAGCCTGCGCCCTGTACCGCTCTGGGTCTTGATGTCGATGATCGGCAGGTCGCCGCCCGTGAACGCGAGATATTTGTTCGCGGTCAATATCTCGTCGGGGCCGCGTATGATGTTCATTTTGAACCCATCGCGCTCGCGGGAATTCTCATACCCCGTCATCTCATACGGGACGACGGGCGCGTATGCGAGGACATAGTCGGGATTCGCCCGCATTTCAGCGTCGCCGCCTATGGAATTGTAGAAACTGCCGAGAAAACCGTCGAGCCTTACGCGCGGATAGGAGAGCAAGGCCGTGTGCGGCAGATCGAGCGCCTTACAATAGTCGCGGTAGGCGTAATAGGCGCCGAGTTGGGTCCAGTGATGATCCGTGCGGAAATAGACGTACTCGTTCGCGTGAGCCTTCAGGCTGTCGTACACGTCCACCTTTACGACGCTGTCGTTCAGCTTGCCGTAGATGTAATGTATGGCGGCGCGTTGGTCGTCGGTCAGATCCCGATACCTGTCGGGCAGTTTGAACTCGATATTCGTCGGGGCGACGAGGGCGGCCGTCGTGACGCGCCCGCGGTATTTTTCATCGAAGGCGTTGATGATGTTCGCGTATCGTTCGTTGTTTTTCTCCGAGAAGCCGTAGAACTCAAGGGCCGTGTCGCCTATGACTATGACGCCGCCCTCGCGCTTGCCATCGCCCGTGAGTTGAGTATCCTCATTCCCGGTTTCCGGCGATCCCGCCGCTCCGCCCGTGGAGATCGCTCCGCCCGTGGAGATCGCTCCGCCCGTCGCGCCGATCGCGTCGCCGCTTACGACGCCCGACGCGCCTGGATCGGGCGTCGCGCCGTCGCCGCCCGCGATAACGTCGGGATTGGGATCGTCGGGCGAGGCTTCAGTCGGTGCGTCGTCCCGACCCCCCGCCGTGTCGACACCGTAATGTATGCTGACGTTTTCGTCGCCCCCCACGCCTTTGACCCCGAAAAGCGCCTTGAAGTCGGACGCCGTCGCAATCATGCGCTCGCGCCATGGGAAGGTGTCGGAATAGTAGCGCGAAAAATCGTCTGTCAAGCTGCCGTCAAACAAAGCTTTCGCTGAAAAGACGGGCGCCTTCTCGAGCGGCCTGTTTTCTATCTGGGACAGCTCGGGTTTCGGCATTATGAAACTCATCGCTCCGAGAACGGCGAGCGCCGCTATGAAGATGAACAGGATGAGCGCGTTCCCACGCTCGTCGCCGGCGAGTTTTACCGTCTGTATGTTGTTCGTATGGTTTTGCTTCTTAGCCATAGGTGGTCACCTTTCCCGCATCGTCAAAATCTGAAATAGATGAACGGGTTGTAACTGTCGCCTACGAGCATTATCGTACTCACAAAGAGCAGGGCGCCAAGCCAGACGCATCTCACGGCAAAGAGGGACGTCGCCAGCGTCCTCCCGCGGTGTTCCGCGATACGATAGAGTCGTGATACGGCCCTGCCCAAGGGAATAGAAGCGAGCACGGCCACAATTAACAGAAACAGATTGTTCTGCAAAAGGAGGGTGGTTCCCGTGTCGGTAATTGCGCCTGAACCGAACATGCGGCTTATGCAAAAGGCCGCGTCCCCTATGTCCGTGAAGTAGAAGAACACCCATCCGAACAGGAAGACGAGTACGGTGTAGATGTGGGACAGGGCGCGCGACCACTGCTCCATGCGCTTTCTGAGCCAGAGTTTTTCAAAGGCGATGAAGGCGAACCAGTAGAGTCCCCATAGCACGAAGTTCCAGCTCGCGCCGTGCCACAGGCCCGTCAGCGCCCAAACGACGAAGAGGTTGCGGTACTGCTTTTCGCGGTTGCCTCCCAGAGGGATGTAGACGTAGTCGCGGAAGAACGTGCCGAGCGAGATGTGCCACCTGCGCCAGAACTCCGAAGCCGAGGTCGCGATGTACGGGTAGTTGAAGTTCTCCCGATACCTGAATCCGAAGATGCGTCCCATGCCGATGGCCATGTCCGAGTAGGCGGAGAAGTCGAAGTATATCTGAAACGCGAACATGACCACCCCGAGCCACGCGCCGAGCAGACTGAGTTGACCGAAATTGTCCGAGGCGAGCAGACTGTCCGCGATGTCGCCGCAGACGTTCGCGAGTACGGCCTTTTTCGCGAGGCCGACGAGGAATCTTTCGACGCCCTGCGCGGCTTCGCGCGGATTCGTTTCGCGATGTTCTATGGACTCTTCGATATGCTCGTACCTGACGATGGGTCCGGCCACGAGCTGCGGGAACATCGACACATAGGTGAGCAGTTTCGGAAACGCGCGCTGCGCCCGCGTGTCGCCGCGGTACACGTCGATCACGTATGACATGACCTGAAAGGTGTAGAACGATATGCCGATGGGCAGGGCGATGTCGGGAACGGGCAGATCCGCGCGGAATCCCGCGTTGACGGTTTCGACGATGAAGCCCGCGTACTTGAACACTCCGAGCAACGCCAAGTCCGCCGCGATGGCGCAGATGAGGAAGAACTTCGCCTTGCGCGCGGCGGCGTTGGCGAGGGCTTCCCTCTCCGCCTTCTCCACCTTCGACATGCGTCCGCGCTTCGTGCGTTTCGGCGGTATGCCCGAGAGCCGCGCCCGCTCTATTTTCAGGGTGAGCGCCCAATTAATGAAGACGGTCGCGAGCATGAGGAACACGTAGACGGGTTCGCCCCACGCGTAGAAGACGAGCGAGAATGCGATGAGTACGCCGTTGCGCCACGGTATATCCTTGCGCGCGAAGTACAACGCCAGACACGCGGGCAAAAAAACGTATAAGAAAAAAAGGCTTGAGAATACCATATTTTCAGTATAACATACGGTTTTCGCGGTAATTTTCTTTAAGTTTTCCGTAACATTAATGCTCTGTGTCAACGCTTGCGGTAGTGCCGCGGCGACCGCTCAAACGTCACGCCGTCGACCGCGAGCGAACGAGAGGGGCGCGACGCGATGTTTTTAGCACTCTCATGATTAGAGTGCTAATTTTGTGGTATAATTAACAAGAGGGGTGTAACCCCGGAGATTCCTCTTTGGAACCGACAGTGCCCGGCTACACCCACCCAACAAACAAACAATCACAATTAACTAAATTACATTAATTATAGTAACAAGAAGGAGCGAATAGTAATATGAATTTTGAGAAGTTTACGCAAAAGGCGCGGGAGGCCGTGTCCGAGAGCCAACAGATCGCCGTGCAGATGGGGCATCAGCAGCTCGACGGGGAGCACCTGCATCTCGCGCTGATTTTGCAGGACGAGGGCGTCGTGCCGAAGTTGCTGAAGCTGCTCGGCGTGAGCGTGCCGGATGTGGTGCGCGAGGTAGAAGCGGAACTCGAGAAACTGCCAAAGGTGCAGACATCGGTCGGCGGGGGCGGCGACAGCCTCTATCCGACGCGGCGCGTCGGGAAGTTGCTCGGCGACGCGGAGAAGATCGCCAAGGGGTTCAACGACGACTTCATCAGCGTCGAGCACCTCTACCTGGCGCTTATTGAAGAGAACGGAACGCCGTCAGCGAAGATATTCAAGAAGCACGGTATAACGAAGGAAATTTTTCTCGGGGAACTGACGAAGGTGCGCGGCAACCAGCGCATCACCTCGCAGAATCCGGAGGAGGGCTACGAAGCGCTGACGAAGTACGGGCGCGATCTCGTGCAGCTCGCGCGCGAGGGCAAACTCGACCCCGTTATCGGACGTGACGAGGAGATCAGGCACACGATACAGATACTGTCGCGGCGCACGAAGAACAACCCCGTGCTCATCGGCGACCCGGGCGTCGGAAAGACGGCCGTCGTCGAAGGGCTGGCGCAGCGCATACTGAACGGCGACGTGCCGGAAGGATTGAAGGACAGGACGATATTCGCGCTCGACATGGGGGCGCTCATCGCGGGCGCGAAGTTCCGCGGTGAGTTTGAGGAAAGACTCAAAGCCGTACTGACGGAAATAGAGAAGTCTGACGGACAGGTCATATTATTTATCGATGAGATACACAATATCGTCGGGGCCGGGGCGGCCGAAGGCGCGATGGACGCGGGGAACCTGCTGAAGCCGAAGCTCGCGCGCGGCGAGCTGCACTGTATAGGCGCGACGACGCTCGACGAATACCGCAAGTACATCGAGAAGGATGCCGCGCTCGAGCGGCGTTTCCAGAAGATACTCGTGGATCAGCCGAGCGTTGAGGACACGATATCCATACTGCGCGGTCTGAAGGAGCGCTTCGAGATACACCACGGCGTGCGCATTACGGACGCCGCGCTCATCGCCTGCGCCACGCTGTCGGATCGTTACATATCGGATCGCTTTCTCCCGGACAAGGCGATAGATCTGATGGATGAGGCCGCTTCGAAGATAAGGACGGAGATCGACTCGATGCCCGCGGAGCTCGACCAGACGGGGCGCAAGATCATGCAGCTCGAGATCGAGAAACAGGCCCTCGGCAAGGAGGACGACAAAGGCTCGAAGGACCGGCTCGTGAGCATAGAGCAGGAGCTCTCGGAGCTGCGCGAGGAGAACGACGCCATGCGCGCGCAGTGGGAGGGCGAAAAGCAGGCCATCACGAAGGTGAAGGAGTGCAAGCAGGAGAT
>JAISZM010000205.1 GCA_031269205.1 Eubacteriales Family XIII. Incertae Sedis bacterium
TATCTCATCGACCACGAATAGATACCCCGCGTAGACCCCGTCCACCGCCACGTGGACGACCGTGCCCGGGATGTCCGCCTCGTCGTGCGCTACGCCCTCCGCATCCATGTATTTCGCGCTCCCGCAGACGACCTCCCGCCCGTCCACATCGGCGGCGACGCCGTAGCCCGTCTTCTCCGTTATGTTCCGTACGGCGGGCAGAGGAGTTCCCTTAGCCGCGTATTTTTCTACCACCGATACGGCTATGGGATGACTCGACGCGCTTTCGGCCGCCGCCGCGTATGACAGAACGTCATCGGCTGAGAACCCCCCGGCGGGCCGTATATCCGCCACCTGGAAACTGCCCTTCGTCAACGTGCCCGTCTTGTCGAACACCACGGCGCTCACCTTTCCGAGGGCGTCGATATAGTTGCCGCCCTTTACGAGTATGCCGCGCGACGACGCGCCTCCGATACCGCCGAAGTAACTGACGGGTATGGATATGACGAGCGCGCACGGACAGGATACGACGAGGAACACGAGTCCGCGCATGATCCAGTCGGTCCACGCCCCCGCCCCGAAGAGCGGCGGCAACACAGCGAGTCCCGCCGCAAAGAAAACGACGATCGGGGTATACACGCGCGCGAACTTCGTGATAAAATTCTCGGCCGGCGCCTTGCGCCCCGACGCGTTTTGGGCGAGTTCGATGATCTTCGAAGCCGTCGACTCGGCGAAGGGTTTTTCCACCCTCGCCCTGAGTAGCGAACCGCCATTGATCGCCCCCGCGAGCACGCGGTCGCCGGGAGCCACATCTACGGGCATGGTTTCGCCCGTGAGGGCCATCATGTCTATGTCGCCCGCACCGCTCACCACGACCGCGTCAAGCGGCACACGGCCGCCGGGCCTCACCTCGATGATCTGTCCGACTCCCACGTCCTCGGCTCTGACCTCCGACGCCGCGCCGTAGCGGGCGGTCTCATCATCTGCGGCGACGTCCCGTTCTTCGACTAGCCACGCCGCATCAGGTCTTATGTCCATCAGCGCCCGTATGGATTTCCTGCTGCGGCCAACCGCCTTCCCCTGAAAATACTCACCGACCATGTAGAAGAGCATGACGGCGACTGCTTCGGGATATTCCCCGATGACGAACGCGCCTATGCTCGCGACACACATGAGGAAGTTTTCGTCGAAGACCTTCCCATGGGCGATGTTGCGCCCGGCCATCACGAACACCTCTCGGCCGATGATGAGATAGGCCATGAGCAACAGGACAAAGGAAACCCACCACGCCGTATCGATGAAGTGCTCCGCCGCGAAGCCGACCACAAACAGAGCGATACCGACAATGTTTACGGGCGTAAAAAAGACTTCGCCTTCATCGCCCTGATCGGATTCCCCGGCAAGCCCGGTTTCGCGCTCATCGCAGCAACCGGCGCCGTCTTTATCGCCGTAGTGTTCATCCGCGTCGCCACAGCACGAGCGCTTCGGCGGTCTGCCGCTCATCACCGATTCTTTAATGTTTAACATGTTCCACCCCCACTTTCAGAATATCCTCGACGTGTTCGTCGTCGAGCGCGTATCTGACGTTTTTGCCTTCCTTCTCATACCTCACGAGCCGCGAGCCGCGCAACACCCTGAGCTGGTGCGAAATGGCCGACTGACTCATGCCGAGCCGCTCCGCGATCTTCTGGACGCACAGAGCGCCTGACGCGAGTTCTATGATGATACGAAGCCTCGTCGGATCCGAAAAATTCTTGTACAGATCGGCCAGTCTCGCGAAGTCGTCGAGTGAAAGTTCGCTCGCGTCGCCGTCCCTTGTTTTCACCTTGCTATCATCTGTCATAACTCTCTCCTTAAATATGAATACTTGCTCATGTGTTTATATTATCATATATTGATCATTTGTCAACCCCTTCCGATATTTTTTTTGGCGTTTAAAACTGGAATTTTCCAACAAGTTTACGGTAAATGTTTATCTGTTTTAACCTTGGCCGTATTTATACAATTCACGGCCTTATTATTCATTTTAAAGATTTCGGTATTGCGTTTTTCTGTTTACAGGAATAGACTCACACTCACCTTACAAATTATTCTCTGTAAACCAAAAAATCGAAAGGAAGAAAACGATGAACAGAAACAGGGAGAACTCGGCCGAACAAATCAGATATTATCCAAACCAAACCGTGGGCGTCTGCGCTCTATGCGGCAGCGACGTAGGTTCCGTCCATTTCAAAGGGAGGATAGTATGCGAAGAATGCCTTGATATTATCAAGGAGTTGTACTGATCGGCAACCGGGCGAGCGGCCACGCTTTTGTTGCGCGACAGCGCGGCCGAACGACGCCTTCGACCTATACGAATCCCACAGCGGAATATCTGTCAGAGAAGTCTCCGGAAGCGGAGGCTTCTCAAATATAGGCGACGGCCGATACGACGATGTACGGGTTATTGCTCAGTCGTTTGAGATGTGCTTGATCCACGCCTTTTTCGTACGGCGTATCGCGTCGTGACACATGGGCAATACCCTGCCGTCCGCCAACTCTACCCGGGCGGCGGATACGGATCTGATGATGTCCATGTTGACTGCGAGACTGTGATGGCATCGGTGCATCCTGCCGTCAAGTCTCATCAACATGTCTTCCATCGAGCAGTATTCCCAATATTCGTCGCAAACGGTGTGTACGATTATCTTCCTGTTCACCTGTTCGACATACGACACATCCCCGTACGTTATGAGAGCGGTCTGAAATCGATTGTGTATACGCAGCCCGTTCAGCATATCTCCCCCCTCTCGCGCTTAAGTGCGCTTTTCACCACACGAAATATGAAATCTGCGTAATACTTATTATATGCACTCAAAAAAATATTGCACGACATTTATAAGATGACGCCGCGGCAACTATGTGTCGCGGCGTCCTTGTCCTCTGACATATCCACCTAAGAAACGCTCAAACCTGCGAGTTCTCGCTTCCGAGCGCGGCTTACACCCTTACTCTGTTACGCCACGCGTCGCGCTGAGAGACCATCGATCCCCTATTCCTCCTCGCGCGCGTATGTGATGTAGTCGTCATATATCTCCTTTGCGGCGATCGACACAGGCACCTCATCGTCGTCCTCAATGAGCTGCGGCTTGCCGTTTATCAGGTCGCGCGCGCGCTTCGCCGCGAGTATGACGAGCGTGTATTTGCTGTCGGCCTTTTTCCTTATCTTGTTTATCGGCGGGTACAGTAACATGGTCTACCTCCTGTTCAATCGTCGCAATCGTTTCTGAGAGGGGCTTTGACCTCTCGACGGGGTTCTTTGTCGTTTTGCTTCCCCCTCGGGGAATATCCATATAATGATTCATAAGCGATGGCGTTCCCCGTTGAAACGCCGCGCTATATCAGCCGCTTTCTCGCGGGACAGGCGGGTGCGCCGCCCGTTCATTATTTCATTCACTTCGGCGATGGCTCCGCTGACATCATCGTTCACGACGGCGTAGTCGTAACTGCCTATCTCGCCTATCTCGCGCGCGGCCTCGCCCACTCGCTTCGCTATCTGTCCCGCGCTCTCCGCACCCCGACCCTCTATACGCTTTTTCAGAGCATCGAGCGAAGGCGGCAGGATGAAGATGAGGACGCTCTCAGGGTAATTGCGCTTCACCTGAAGCGCTCCCTGCACGTCTATCTCGAGCAACACGTCGCGACCCGATTCCAGCGTATCCATCATAGGCGCGCGCGGCGTTCCGTAAAGATTG
>JAISZM010000001.1 GCA_031269205.1 Eubacteriales Family XIII. Incertae Sedis bacterium
CCTCTCTTTCCCTGTTGCTTCCCTGTACGGCTGGGGGGCGTGAGCCGCTTGCGACTCCAGCCGAATAAAACATTGCCCCTTCGCATCGCAAAGGGGCAACATTCATTCGTATTAGAATGATCGTTTCTTCCTTCCGGACTATCGCCGCGCGCGTCAGCACGCGTACACCGTCGGTACCGGATTCAGAGGAAACGCCGACCTTCAATCGGTGTCTCTCGACCGGTTCGGCCTCGCCTTTATCGGCTGGGCTCGCGGACTCGTGGTTCAGGCAAATCGGATTCGTAAACCCATGTAGCCTGACGCCCTTCACCGCCGGTGGGGAATCTCACCCCGCCCCGAAACCTCGGAAACCTCTAAAACCCCTGAGTGCGCGACTGTCCCGCGATCCGTCCGCTATCCGCGAAAAATCCGCGCGCGTAGGGTCTTTGAGAATCCCTGTTAGCCACTACTATACCTCTTCCCGTCACGGTTGTCAAATCTGACGACGGCATAAATTTTACAAAAAGCTCGCCGATGAAGGTATAATAATAATCCATGAATGTCTTTGAAACGGTGAACGGGCGTCTTTTTATGGACGGGGTTGATTTGGCGGAGCTTGCGGCTGAGTTCGGCACGCCGCTTTACGTCATGTCGCGCTCGGTTATCGACGACAGGATCGCGGAGCTGAAGCGGGATTTTACGGAGAGGTATCCGAACGCTCGCGCGGCTTACGCGTCGAAGGCGTTCCTCTGCACCGCTCTGTGCCACATCGTGGACGAGGCGGGGCTTTCCCTCGATGTCGTATCCGGCGGGGAGCTTTTTACCTCTATTCGCGCGAAGTTTCCCGCGGAGCGCATCGAGTTCCACGGCAACAACAAGACGCGCGCGGAACTGGAACTGGCAGTCGGGTACGGCGTAGGGCGCATCATCGTCGACGCGCCGGGCGAACTCGATTTGATCGAAGACGTCGTCGGTTCGAAGTACGGGCATGAGCAGAAAAGCGGCGATTCTCTTTGCGCTCCCTCGAATGACGTCGCCTACCGCCCCCGCGTGCTGTTTCGCGTGAATCCCGATGTCGAGAGCGATACCCACGACCATATCTCTACGGGCCACGGGAACTCCAAGTTCGGATTTTCCTACGACAGCGCGGAGCTTTTTGACCTGATCGGCAGGGCGATTCGCTCGAACATCGTGGACTTTGAGGGGATTCATTTTCATGTCGGCTCTCAGCTCTTCACGAACGACAGCCGGCTCGCGGCGTTGCGCCGCGCTCTCGGCATTTTGAAGGAAGTCAAAATTAGATACGGGTACGATACGCCGGAGCTGAACATCGGCGGCGGATTTGCGATTCGGTACACGTCGGACGACGATCCGCGTCCTTTCGGCTTTTACCTCGAACCCGTCATGCGCGAGGTTGAGGAATACTGCGCGGCCGAAGGGCTGAAGCCACCCGCCGTCGTGGTAGAACCGGGGCGCAGCATAGTCGGAGAGGCGGGCGTCACGCTCTACACGGTCGGCGCGATACGCGAAACGCGCGCGGATGAGCGCAAAGGGAACGGTTCTCTCCGCGCTCCCGACGCCTCCGCGCAGAGCGCGCGGAAGTTCGTGGCCGTCGACGGCGGGATGACGGACAACATCAGGCCAGCGCTGTACGGCGCGAAATACGAGGCCGTAGTCGCCAACAGAGCGGACAAACCCGCGACAGAGGTCGTGACGGTGGTCGGCAAATGCTGCGAGTCGGGCGACAGGCTCATCGAGGGCGCGCGGTTGCAGACCGTCGCTCCGGGCGATATTTTGGCGGTGTATTCGACAGGCGCCTACGGTTACTCGATGGCGAGCAACTACAACAAGCTGCCGCTACCCGCGGTCGCGCTCGTCGAGAACGGAAAAGCCAGGCTCATCGTGAGAAGGCAATCTTACGAGGATATGCTTTCCCGCGATCTGCCGCTGTAAAACCGCTTCCCCTGTCCCGCTCTAGTCGCCGGTTACTTCCGGCTGGGGCTGGCCACCCTTGATTTCCTCTATGTCCACGGCGCGCGTGTGAACTATTTCCGGCCATATCTTTCGGTCGAAGGGTACGCAGATGATCATCGGCAACATTGTGAAGATAAACAGCGGAAAGGTGAAGGCGTAGCGCGCAATCTTGGACTTTGGCGCATAGATGTATTCCTTCTCCGTATGTACGGTAATGCAGCCTATGACGAATAACATGCCGTAGCAGACGCCGATGAACTCGCCGAGGTAGAGCAGAGGTTCCCAGACGGGCACGCCCTGTATGGCGTGCGAGAGGATGGCCGAGGCGTAGAACACGAGCGTCACGAGCGTCAACACGGTGCCGGCGAGGGTGTTCACCAGCATGTCGTAGCACGGGAAGCTGTGTCGAGTGAATACGCGCCCGAGCATCTTCGCGCCGTACCGGGCGTAGGCTTGAAAGTAGCCTTTGATCCATCTGATGCGTTGATCCCACGACTGTTTGAAGACCGTCGGCTGCTCGTCATAGAGTATCGCGTACGGCGTGTAGCCGATGCGCTCGCCGCGCGATACCATCGCGAAGGTGAATTCGACGTCTTCGGTCAGCGTGAAGTAATGCCAGCCGCCGAGCTCCTCAAGCAGGTCGCCGCGTATCGCGAAGCCCGTTCCCGAGACCTGCGCGGAGAGTCCGAGCAGACAGCGCGCGCCGTTCAGGTAGCGAGCCTCCCTGAGCCACCACACGGCGTAGCTCGCGGATAGCCAGTTGTCGGCGAAGTTCTTCGAATCGCGGTAACCCGTCACGACGCGATAGCCTCCCTTCATAGCGTTGTTGAACTCCGCGACGAAGTGTTTTTCAAGCAGGTTGTCGGCGTCGACGACCAGGTATCCGTCGTACTTCCATTCCGTCCCGTCTCTCGTGATGTCGTCTATCAGGGATTCGAGGGCATAGCCTTTGCCGATCTTTTCTTTGTTTTGGCGTTCTACGACGCGCGCGCCGGCGGCGCGCGCGATCTTCGCCGTGTCGTCCGTGCAGTTGTCCGCTATGACGTAGATGTCGATGAGTTCCTGCGGGTACTCCTGGTCGTGTATCGAGTCTATGAGCTGGCCGACGACGGCCTCCTCGTTGCGCGCGCAGATCATCACCGCGTACTTGCCGGGGTCGGCCTGCGGGAATCTCGGATTGCGCCTGGACACCGACACGAGGATGAAAAGCAGTTGATAGCCGTAGCAAATCGCAAACAGGCACGCGATGATGTTATTGATTATTAAATACGGGCTGAATCCGGTCGACTCTAGCAAATTTCTTCTCTCTATACAAGCGTGATATCTCTGGCTATCACTATTCCGCGCCTCTGCACTTTGTTTACCGTCACCGTTTCTTATCATAACATAAGCGGGTCGCGTACGGCAAATTTTGCGCGGCGGCGGGGGTAACGGCGCAACGAAGCGTATGATATACTGTCTTACGATGAACTTTAAAGAAATCTTCACCAATTCCGTATCGCGCGTTTTTACCGCCGGGAGCAACAGAACCGTCCGTGCTTGGGTGTTGCTTTTATCCGCGCTGCTCGTCGTCACGATACTATCGGCAGACCCGTCATTTGAGGCTTTCGCGGAAGGCTCCTCCGGCCGGGCGTCGGGCGCGGACGCCGCCGCGCGGGACGTTACCGGACAGGCGACCGATGTCGCCGTACAAGGTGCAAGTGTCACGCCGGCCACGGGCGATGTTACGGGATCGGCCACGGGCGTTACCGGCTCCGCCGCGGGTGGAACAGGCGGCGCCGTCGGCGAAGGCGAGCCGGCGACGACTTCGTCGAGGTTGCCGGCGGGTTATCCTCTGGCTTACGGCGCGTTCACGGCGTCCGACGCGTGGTTCACGCCCGCTTACGGCGCGTTCACGACGAGATACACGGCGAAGATGTACCTACCGGGCACGAAAATCCTGCGCGTCCAAGCCGTGCGACCGTACCTCGACCGTACGAAGCCGATGGTGGCGCTCACCTTCGACGACGGGCCGGCGCAATACACGGAGCGCATCGTCGCGCTGCTCCGCGAATACGGCTGCCGGGCGACGTTCTGCGTCCTGGGCGACAGGGTGAGACCGCAAAAGAAGCGCGTCCGGCTCATCGCGGCGCAGGGTTCCGAGCTGGTCGGCCACTCGTGGGATCACAAGAACCTGACGAAGCTGTCGAAGAAGAAGGTGCGAGCCGAGCTGAAAAAGACAAACGACGCGATACGAGCCATAACCGGCGTCCAGCCTACCATGCACCGGCCGCCTTACGGCGCGTTCGACAAGACGGTTCTCAAGATATCGAAGAAGCAGAAGCTCGCGCTGCTCACGTGGTCAGTCGACACGTACGACTGGAAACTACGCGACTCGAAGAAGTTGTTCGAAGTGATAAAAAAGAGCGTAAAGCCGGATCAAATAATCCTCATGCACGACATCCATGAGCAGACCGCCGAGTCCATGAAGCTTGTAATTCCGTGGCTCATCGAGCAGGGCTACCAGCCCGTCACGGTGTCGGAGCTGTTCTATTATAGAGGGATAAAGGTCAAGCCCGGAAAGGTCTATAACGACGGCGTCAATGAGAAAGCGGCGCGTTAGAGGCGATGTAAAACCTGTCCGTCAATTCAAATCTGCTCTTTGAAAAGTTTATCAGTCCCTCGCTCCGCATCAGGCTGAGTTCGTGAGAGAGGGCGCTGCGGTTGACGCCGAGATATTGGGCGAGCTGCTCTCTGTCCATGCCGATGTCGAAGGAGTCGCCGTCCACCTTTTCGGCCATATGCAGAAGGAATGTCACTATGCGCGCGCGCATGGATTTTTTGTACAGAACGTCTATCTTGTACTGCTTTCTCATGCTTTCGTCGGCGAGCAGTCTGACGATGTTCTTCGCTATCGTATCGCGCACGGCGCCGCGTACGTTGGAACTGCTGAGCAATTCATAATCGACGGTGACGACCTCGGACGGCCTGACGCAGCTGATCTGCAGAAGGCTCTTGCGCGTGCGCGTGCACACCACGTCAAGGCAGACGGTGTCCCCCGCGGAATAGAATTGCACGAGGTCGATGCCGCCGTCCTGATAGCAGCGCGCGCCCTGCAACCTACCGGAAACGAGCAGCCAGAAAGCATCCATCCGCTCTCCCTCGTCTATCAGTATCTCGCCGGCATTCAGTCGGCGCGAGCGCAGTTTCAATGTTCTCTTCAGTTTTTCGAACTCGTCCGGAGCGACGCCGTCAAACAGTCCGGAATCGATCATCGTGGTAATCATGAGACAATTCAATCATGAAAAAATGACGATGTCAACCGTGTGGGCAGCGCGTCGCGATTGAATGTGTCGACTTTCATGACGCTGACTTTCGGATGATCCCTGATGGCGTCAAGGAAGGGATTGCCCTCCTTCCTCATCACGCCCAGCGTGCGAACGTCGGCGTCCAGCACTCGCATGACGGCGTTTTTGAAGGCGTTCGCTTTCATCTCCATAAAACCGAGTTCATCCATGATGATGAGTTTTGGCGTAGGGGTGGCAGCCTGCAGCATCGCCGCGCCGTCCTCATCGAAGACTTCGTGACGGATCGTGACGACATGATTCCCGCCGTCGCGTTCGGCGACGGGACGGGCGTCCGGCGGGATGCGCGCGTTCATATCCGATACGCCGCCATGTCGTTCAGGCGGATCGTCCTCCGGCGTATAGGGGATGATGTAGAGCGCGGCGCAGCCGTTCGACGCGCCGCGCGGGGTGGCCCACACCGTGCGGAATCCCGCGATCTCATCCGCGGAAAGGGTACCGCTCCGCGTGAGCGTGTTTACGATTTTCGTCACGACAGTGGTCTTGCCGACCCCCCTGTCGCCCGTCAGAAACAGGTGCATTATGGAACCTCTCTTCAAATTTTCTTCAGCACAAGGCATCACGTCTTCGTTACAAAACCGGCAGCATTCCGACCCCGCGCCTGGAGATTCGCGAGCGCGATCAGCACATCTATGGCGCGGCGCGGAAGCAGGCCGCCGCTCATTGTCGATATGGCGCGCAGCGGGGTTTCGTTCGCTATGGCGGCCGTCATGCGCCGACCGTACGCGCCCGCGCCATAGATGAGCGTCAGTACAAACCGCAGGAAGTGATAGAACAAAAATCCGGCGGGCGTGCGCTTGATGTCGCCGGGGGTGGAATTCATATCGAAGCGGGCGCGGGCGGGCGGAGCTGCGGCGAGCGGTTCGGCTTCGGCGGCGCGGGCGCGGGGCGGCGGGGCGCACGAGAGCGCCACGCTCAGCGTGGCCCTCTCGCCGGGTTCGAGAAAGACCTTCTCGAAGCCGCGCAGGTTTCGGTACGGGACGTCGCCGGCGCTTTCTTCCCCGGCCGCCGCGTCCGACACCGCCCGAGGTTCCGCCGCGTCGTAGAACAACACCGTCTCCGCACCCGCCCGGTCTCCGGTGTTCGTGACCGTCACGGATACGCGCTTCACGCCGCCGCCGAGGTCGGTCTCCTTCCTGTCCGTATGCGCGAAGGTGGTGTATGACAGACCGTACCCAAAAGGATAGGCGACGGGAATACTCTTCGCCTCGTAGTGCCGATAACCGACCAGAGCGCCTTCCGCATAGTTCACGACGCGGCTCTCCGCCCCAAAATCACCGTGGCAGGGCGTATCCTCTATCTCGCGGGGGAAGGTCTCGGCGAGTTTTCCCGAGGGGTTCACGCGACCCGTCAGTATGTCGGCTATCGCCCCGCCTCCCGCCTGGCCTCCGAGATAGGCGTAGAGCAAGGCCGCCGCGTCCGCCGCCGGAGTCAGATCCACGGGCGCGCCCGCCTGTATGACGACGACGGTGTTCCGATTGATCGCGCAGACGGCGCGGATGAGTCGTTCGTGAGCCGTCGGCAGGGAAAACGAATCCCTGTCGAAGCCCTCGCTTTCGCAGGCCGCCGGCAAACCCGCGAACAGGACGACCGCGTCCGCTCCCCGCGCGGCTTTGACCGCTTCGTCTATGAGTTTCAGCTCGCGCACAGGCAGAGCCGTAGCATAGGGCGACCGGGGAAACGAACGGTAGCCCGACGCGTAGGTCAGATCCGGAAAATCGGACAGCAGGCTGTACAACGCGCATTCGAGCTTCGTAGGATTCACACGGCTCGAACCCGCGCCTTGATATCTCGGCTTCAGGGCGAACTCTCCGACGACGGCGATCTTCGATCCGGGTCTCAAAGGCAGCGCGCCGCGCTCGTTCTTGAGCAGCACGGTGGACTCCGCGGCGGCGCGCCGCGCCAGAGCGCCATGCCTCTCATAGATATCACCGGGCGAGGCAGATGGTTCGCCCGCTCTTGTCTTTGGCTCCCCCGAATATGCCAGGGCCAACGCGGCGACGCGCGCGGCGGCTTTGTCCAGGGCGGATTCGGGCAGTCGGCCGGACTTCACGGCGCGAATGAGCCGCCGCGTGTTGTATCCGCCCGAGCCGGGCATCTCGAGATCGAGTCCGGCCGCGAGACCGATCGCGCGATCCGCCGTCGCGCCCCAATCGCTCACGACGAGTCCCTCGTATCCCCACTCGTCCCTGAGGATGTCCGTCAGCAGATACTTGCTCTCCGAGGAATACGTCCCGTTCAGCCTGTTGTAGGAGCACATGACCGCCGCCGGCTTCGCTTCCTTTACGACCTTCTCGAACGCGGGAAGATATATCTCGCGCAGCGCTCGCTCGTCGATCACGGAGTCCGCGACCATACGGTTCGTCTCCTGGCTGTTCCCCGCGAAGTGCTTGACGCAGGCGCCGACGCCCGATCCCTGAACTCCGCGCGTGAAAGCGGCGCCGAGTTCGCCGCTCAGGTAGGGATCCTCGCTGAAATACTCGAAATTGCGGCCGCCGAGCGGACTCCGCTTGATGTTGACGCCCGGGCCGAGAACGACGCCGACGCCTTGTTCCGCGGCTTCCTCCGCTATCGCCTCACCCAGCTCGCGCAGCAACTCACGGTCAAAGGAGCACGCCGTCAGCGACGCCGTGGGGAAACAGGTCGCGGGCGCGCTGCCGCCTATGCCGAACATATTCCCAAGTCGACCCTGTCGTCTGAGTCCGTGCGGCCCGTCGGCAAGCATGACGGAATCAAGGCCGAGACGCTTCACAGCCTTCGTGTACCAGTAGCCGCGCCCCGAACACAGCGCCGCCTTCTCCCACAAAGTCGTCGTCGCCACGTACTCCGCCGCGCGAACTCGCGCGGCGACCGTTCCGTCGCGATACGCACCGTCCTTCTCCGAACCAGCGTCCACGTTTTTATCGGCGACGCGACGCGCAGGCTCTCTCGCAAAGGCATCTTTATCTTCCATAAGTAAGTTAGTGACGTTGCCGTCAATACTCCTCTCCAGAACCGTACGTGCGCTATTAACGCATACGGCTCCTCACATTGCATTCGGTCTGCACCGAT
>JAISZM010000017.1 GCA_031269205.1 Eubacteriales Family XIII. Incertae Sedis bacterium
CAGATGCCCGAAATGGACGGATACGAGGCGACGCGCAAGATTCGCGCGCTGGACATCCCGCAGGTGAAGCGAATTCCGATCATCGCAATGACCGCAAACGTGTTCAAAGAGGATATAGAAAAGTGCCGGGAGGCTGGCATGGATGGGCATATCGGCAAACCGATCGACACGGAGGAACTGTTCGAGGTGTTGAATACTTATTTGTCCTGACGTTGTGAAGTTTTTTACTTCCGAAAAACGGGCGCGGTCACGGGAACGGGAAGTTCCGTTAACGACCGCGCCGGTATGTTATAATTCTAAAAGAAGCGAAACAAGGATGTGCGTCATTAGCTCAGCTGGATAGAGTGTCGGCCTCCGAAGCCGAAGGTCACGCGTTCGAATCGCGTATGACGCACCACCAGGGAACCAAAGCGGCGGCTCGCTCACGCGACGTCGATACCGCGAGTGGACAGAAGACAGGAGAAAGGAGAGCGGCATGGATATCGGTTTGCAGTTGGCGGGGCATATGGCCATCGTATGGATCGTCGTCGCCATCATCCTCGCCGTGATCGAGGGCTTCACGCTCGGCCTTGTGACGATATGGTTCACGATAGGCGCGGCCGCTTCGACGGTCGTCGCCTTGGCGGGAGGCGACATCATGATACAGATCGTCGTATTCTTCGTCGTCAGCATCGTGTTGCTTATCTTCACGCGCCCGATACTCGTGAAGAAGTTGAAGGTCGGTCGCGAAAAGAACAACATCGAACTGCTCGAAGGCAGTGTCGCGCTCGTCACCGAGGCCATAGAGCCGTTCAAAAGCGGCCTTGTAAAGGTGAACGGCGTGATCTGGACCGCGGTCGGAGAAGAGACGGAATTTGCCGCCGGCGCTGACGAGGAAGTCGAGATCGTCCGCGTCGAGGGGGTCAAACTCATCGTGAAAGAAAAACAATGACAAAACCACAGTTATAGGACAGATATTATTACAGGAATGGACGGGAGAAAACAATGGATTTCATGCAAACATTAGCGCTTATCATCATCCTCATCATCGTAGTCGTCATCATACTGAACAACGTTCGCGTCGTGCCGCAGGCCAGGGCCTTCGTCATCGAACGCCTCGGCGCGTACAACGGGACGTGGCAGGTCGGTCTGCATTTCAAGATACCCATCATCGACCGTATCGCGAACAAGGTTTCCCTGAAGGAGAACGTGCTCGACTTCCCGCCGCAGCCCGTCATCACGAAGGATAACGTCACGATAGAGATCGACACGGTCATCTACTATCAGGTGACCGATCCGAAGCTCTACACCTACGGCGTCGAATACCCGCTCGCGGCCATCGAGAACCTGACGGCCACGACGCTCCGCAACATCATAGGCGATCTCGAACTCGACGAGTCGCTCACGAGCCGCGAACACATCAACGCGCGGATGCGCGAGGTGCTCGACGAGGCGACGGATCCGTGGGGAGTGAAGATCAACCGCGTCGAGGTGAAGAACATCACCCCGCCGCGCGACATACAGCAGGCAATGGAGAAGCAGATGCGCGCCGAGCGCGAGCGCCGCGAGGTCATACTCCGCGCTGAAGGCGAGAAGACGTCGGCAATACTCGTCGCGGAGGGCGGTAAACAG
This sequence comes from Eubacteriales Family XIII. Incertae Sedis bacterium, assembly GCA_031269205.1. Lineage (GTDB taxonomy): Bacteria > Bacillota > Clostridia > Peptostreptococcales > Anaerovoracaceae > JAIRPC01. Next base: position 1,612 of record JAISZM010000017.1, read on the forward strand.
GCGAGGATACTCGACGCGGAGGCGCGGAAGGCGGCTCAGATACTCGAGGCCGAAGCCATCAAGGAGAAGCAGATACTCGAAGCCGACGGCGAGGCTCAGGCCATACTGCTCGTGCAGAAGGCGACGGCCGACGGCATCCGTATGCTCGTCGCGTCAAACCCGAACGAACCCGTGCTCGCCATCAAGAGCCTCGAATCCTTCGCGAAGGCCGCCGACGGCAGGGCGACGAAGATCATCATTCCGTCGAACATACAGGGTCTTGCGGGTCTGGCGACCTCGATAACGGAACTCATCAAAACCGACGGCGCCGCTTACAAGTCGCCGAAACTGAAAGAGGATTCTTCCGAGGCGCGCTGACGTCTCCCGAACGGTTCGATAGCGATGTCGCAGGTTAGAATACTTGAAATAAAAAAGAGCGTCTACGAGAATAACGACGTTGAGGCGGAGAAGTTGCGCGATGAGTTGAAGCGGGAAGGGCGCTTTCTCGTGAACCTCATGTCGTCGCCCGGCGCCGGCAAGACATCCCTCGTGTTGCGGCTCATAGAAGAGTTCGCGGGCGAGATGAAGGTCGGCGTCATGGAGGCCGATATCGACTCATCCGTGGACGCGGAAAAGGTGGCCGCCGCGGGCGCCCCGGCCGTGCAGATACATACGGACGGCATGTGCCACCTCGACGCGGGCATGACGCGCAAGGGACTGGAGAGTCCCGAGATGCGCGGTATGGATCTCGTCGTCCTCGAGAACGTCGGCAACCTCGTCTGTCCGGCGGAGTTCGATACGGGCGCGCACGTGAACGTCATGATCCTCAGCGTACCCGAAGGGGACGACAAGCCGCTCAAATACCCGCTCATGTTCACGGTCTCGGATCTGCTCATTATTAACAAAATAGATACGTTGAGCGTGTTCGACTTCGACGCCGCAGTGGCGGCCGCCCGCGCCCGCGCGCTGAACCCCGGGATCGAGGTCATAGAGGCGTCGGCCAAAACGGGCGAGGGCGTCGGCCGCATAGCCGAATGGATACGCTCACGTCGCGATGACGTTTGAAAGGCGCGCGGCGTGACGCGCCCGCTATGATATAATCTATAAAAGTTGCACTATGTTACGATTACGGAGACGCGATATGGCAGTGGACAAAGCAAGAGAAGAGACAAGGGCAGACAAGGGCGCCACGGCTGAAAACGACGGCAAACGTCTGATCAAATTCACGGAAACGATTTTGAGAGATGGCCATCAGTCACTCATCGCCACGCGCATGAGGACCGATGAGATGATCCCGATACTCGAGACGCTTGACGAGGTGGGGTACAACGCTCTCGAATGTTGGGGCGGCGCGACCTTTGACGCGAGCGTCAGGTTCTTGAACGAGGATCCTTGGGAGCGGCTGAGGACGATACGGAAATACGCGCCGAAGACGAAGCTCCAGATGTTGTTGCGCGGCCAAAACCTTCTCGGTTACAAGCATTACGCTGACGACATGGTCGACGAGTTTGTGAACCGTTCGCTCGCGAACGGCATAGACATCATCCGCATCTTCGACGCCTTCAACGACACGCGCAACCTCGAGTCGTCCATCAGAGCCTGCAAGAAGTACGGAGGCCACGCGCAGGGGACGCTCTCCTTCACGATCAGTCCCGTACACACGCCGGATATGTTCGTCAAGCTCATCCTCGAGATAGATCAGATGGGCGCTGACTCGGTCTGCATCAAGGACATGGCCGGTCTGCTGGACCCTTACGGAACCTACGCCCTCGTGAAGGAGATCAAGAGCAAGATCAACATCCCGCTCGAACTTCACACGCACGCGACGAGCGGACTCGGCAGCATGACCTACCTGAAGGCCGCGGAAGCGGGCGTGGACATCATAGACACGGCGCTCTCGCCTTTCGCGGAGGGTACGAGCCAGCCTTCCACGGAACCGCTCGTCTACACCTTCGACCACAGCGACGGGTTTTACACGGGTCTGAACATGGACGCTATGAACAGGGCGTCCGAATACTTCCGCCCGATACGGGAGGCGGACATCGCGTCCGGTCTCATGGATACGAAGCTCCTTAGCGTCGATATCAATACGCTCATCTATCAGGTGCCCGGCGGCATGTTGTCGAACCTCGTGTCGCAGCTCAAACAGGCGAACGCGATGGACAAGTTTGAGACGGTGCTGAAGGAGATACCGGCCGTGCGCGAGGACCTCGGCTATCCGCCGCTCGTGACTCCGTCGAGCCAGATCGTCGGCACGCAGGCGGTGCTGAACACGGTCACGGGAGAGCGTTACAAGATGGTTCCGAACGAGGTCAAGGACGTCGTCAGGGGCAAGTACGGTTCGACGACCATACCCATCTCGGACGAATTCGCGGAGAAGATACTCGGCGAAGAGGCGAAGAACCGCATCACGCATAGACCGGCCGACGATATCGAACCCGAACTCGAGAAGGCGAAGAGGGAGTTCGCGGAATACATCGAGCAGCCCGAGGACATACTCACGGGCGCGATGTTCCCCGGGCCGGCCGTCGAGTTTTTCAAGTACCGGCAGGCGCAGAAATACGGACAGGACGCGTCGCTGCTCGATACGCGGGACGAAGTCTACCCCGTCTGACCGCCGACGAGCTGAGAGTCGAACGACGTAAGCTCCGAAGGGACGACGACAAAGAATAATCACCAGAAGGAACCTCTAGAGGGCAAGCTCTGAAAGGACGACGACACGAGGGATATGGACCCGCTCGAACGCGAGAAGAGAGAACGGATCGACCTACTCGATTACGCTTGGTCTGATTTGAGGCTCGACGGCAGCGCGCTCACGCGGGAGGGCGTAGCGAGCATCATACACGGCGAGCTGGTGCGGAACGTCAGCATCGCCGAGTCGAGCGAGGTACGCTGCCACGAAAGGGCGATGCACACCTTCAAGGGTCTGCTCTACATGCAGATCGACATAGACAGGGCGAGCCTCCAGCAGATCGCCGGGTCGTGGGAGGATTTCTTCGACACAGGGTTTCGCAGGGGCAGCCCCGTCCTGCCGCATCTCGGCTTCACGCCGCCGTACCACGGCGATGTGGCGAAGCTGCTCGACGAGCTGTTCCGCTACGCGCAGTCCGCGTACGGCGCGGGGGAGACCGAGCGCAAGGCCGCCCGCGTGCACAACGGTCTCGTCTACATCTACCCCTTCACGGAGCATTCGGAGATGATAGCGCGCGCCGCCATGCAGTACACGCTGCTGCGCGAGGGCAAGCCTGTCATAGACCTTGGGCTGTCCGAGCGCGAGTACAACCAGATGGTCGCGGACGCGATACGCACGGGCGACGACATCCCCCTCGCGAGGGCGATAGAGCTGGCCGTGAAGCGCAAGGAGATAGCGTTCGAACTCACGGACGACGACGGGTCATTGTCGCGTCAATGATGCTTCGGTCGAAAGCCGTTTTACTGACGCTTATCCTGTCCCGCGCATTGACGCGCTGACGGGGAAGGTGCTATTATTTCAATAGGAATCTTATTATTCAAAAAGGAGAGCGGTATGGCTAAGGAAAAAATCGTGTTGGCGTATTCGGGGGGACTCGACACCTCCGTCATACTCACGTGGCTCAGGGAGAGGTACGACGCCGACATCGTGGCCGTCTGCTGCGACGCGGGGCAGGACGACGATATGAGCGATATCGACAAGAAGGCGTACGCGACGGGCGCGGTCAGGTCGTACACCCTCGACATCAGGGACGAGTTCGTCGAGGGCTACGTGTGGCCGACCTTGAAGGCGGGGGCTATATACGAGAACGGCTACCTGCTCGGGACATCCATCGCGAGGCCGCTCATGGCGAAGAAGCTCGTCGAAATCGCGCACGAGGAAGGCGCCTCCGCGATAGCCCACGGCTGCACGGGCAAGGGCAACGACCAGGTCAGGTTCGAGGCCACCTTCCACGCGCTCGACCCGTCCATCAAGGTCGTCGCGCCGTGGCGGATATGGGATTTCAAATCGAGGGAGGACCTCATCGACTACGCGGCCGCGAAGAACATACCGATAGAGCAGACGAAGGCGAAGATATACAGCCGCGACCAGAACCTGTGGCACATCAGCCACGAGGGC
>JAISZM010000062.1 GCA_031269205.1 Eubacteriales Family XIII. Incertae Sedis bacterium
CGCAGGACGCGGACGAGATTGTCGAAACGGTGAAGCGTATCGCCCCGACCTTCGGCGGCGTCAATCTCGAGGACATCTCCGCGCCGCGCTGCTTCGAGAGAGAGCGCAGATTGAAGGAAGAACTCGACATCCCCGTGTTTCACGACGATCAGCACGGAACGGCGGTGGTTGTGAGCGCCGCCGTAATCAACGCGTTTAAGCTGACGGGCAAGCCGCTCGGGGAAGTTCGAGCGGTTATCAGCGGCGCGGGCGCGGCTGGCGCGGCCGTCGCGAAGATGTTGCGCGGCATCGGGGTGAACGACATCGTCGCCTGCGACAGCAAGGGTATTATTTCAAGGGAGCGCTTCATGGAACTCGGTGAAGACAAACTCGAATTGCTCGCGCTCACGAACAAGGACAATCTTTCGGGGGGACTCGCGGAAGCCGTGCGCGGCAGGGATCTGTTCATCGGGGTTTCGGCGCCGCGCATTCTGACGGTGGAAATGGTTCGCACCATGTCTCGCGGAGCTGTGATATTCGCGATGTCCAACCCCGAGCCTGAGATATTGCCGGACCTCGCGCGCGCCGCGGGCGCGCGCGTTGTGGGCACGGGCCGCTCGGATTTCCCGAACCAGATCAACAACGTCCTCGTGTTCCCCGGTATATTCAAGGGCGCGCTCGCCGCGCGCGCGACCGACATCACCGAGGAGATGAAGATCGCTGCGGCTCACGCCCTCGCGGGGCTCGTCGCGGACGACGAATTGTCCGAGGACTACGTCATACCGCCCGCGTTCAAACCCGGCGTTGCGGAAGCGATAGCGCGCGCCGTAGCGGACGCGTGGCGACACGGCGACGAAGCGAGAAGACGCACCGAGAGATAGCCCGTCCAAAACCTCAGTCCTTTGTTCGGCGAGAAGACTTCGAAAAATGCTGTCCCTCCTGCCGCCCCCCTTTGCTTCTTAGGGGGTTTTTTATTCCAGTCTCGCCTTCCGCGCCGAGGCCGTCAGCACGAGATTCAGGAGCAGCGCCACCACGGCGAGCGCGAGCAACATGATGAAGGTCGTGTTGTAGGCGCCGCCCGAGCTTTCCTGCAATTTCGCCGCGATTATCGGCCCGATGATGGCTGCCGGTGTGAGACAGAACGTGCCGGCCGCGAAATTTACGGAAAAGTATTTACGCCCGAAGAACCCGGCCATGGACGCGGACAACAGAGCCGGCGAACCGCCGTAACTGATCCCGACGAGAGGAAGGCCGATGAACACAAACACGGCATTTCCCGTAAGCGCGGCGAGAAGCAGCATGACGCCTGCGAGGATCATCACGCCGGTGCAGATCATCATCGCGCGCATCCTGCCGAGCCGGTCATAGAAGGCGCCGTTGACGGGGCGGCCTATTCCGTTGAACACGGATACGATGAGACCGAGCGCGCCGAGCGCGCCGAAGGCCTCGGCTATCTGAGCCGCACTGCCGATGACGAGCAGACCACCCGCGCATATGGCTATGTTCCATACGAAGAACAGCCAGAACGTGGAGGTGCGAAGGGTTTCGCCGAGGGCGTAGTCCTTCTTGACGAGAGTGGGTTCAATCTCGTCGCCGCCGCTGTCCGCCGCCTCCGTTCCGTCGCCCTTCTCTTGCGCCGTCGCCGGAACCGCCACCGCCGCCGGTTTCTTGATGATGAATGACCCGGCGACGAGTACGACCGCGACGGCCACGCCGAGCACGGCGAAGGTGCTGAATATGCCGACCCGCGCCACTAGCATTGTCACGAAGCCCGCGAAGACGAGCGCACCGACACCGAAGCCGAGCAGCAGTATGCCGGATGCGAGGCCCGTCTGCCCCGGAAACCACGGCGTTACAGAACTGAGAATCGCGTTGTACGATATGCCGACGCCGAAGCCCACGAGCACGCCATAAAGCACCACGAGCGCGAGCAGACTGCCCGCGGGGTTGCATTCGGTCAGCACGACGGACAGAAGGAAGAACCCGGCGAACACGAAGACCGCCGAGAAGAGTACGACGACGCGGCTCGTGAACCGCTGCGTGAGTTTACCGCCGACGAAACCGCCGACACAGAAAAAAATGATAGAGATCGTGAACGGTAGCGAGAGCTGCGTCTTGTCCCAGCTCGTAAAGACTTCGTTCAACGGCCCGCGAAAAATAGACCAACCATAGATAAGACCAATAAAGAGCAGCATGACTGCTCCCGCTACAAGGTAGCCCCACTTCTTTCCTGTATTCATGTTGCCTCCAGAGATAAGGGAAGCCAAAGATGCTTCCGTAAAACCGCGGTGACTCTATTATAAAGATACTTTCGTCCCATGTCCACTTAAAAATCAACCACTTCCGCCAGCGATTCAACTTAATTACAGAACGAGGGGAGCGATCTTCTTTACTTTGATTTTACATAACCCTGTCTTTGTTCTATACATTCGTGTTTTATGCTTCGAATATATAAATCATGTACGAAGGAGAAGAAATGAGTAATAGTAACAACAGACAAAGGAGTGAACGGATGAACAAGAAAAACAAATTAGGGGAAGCGACTTTTCTGCTTGTGGCGCTGATGCTCGTCCTGGGCATGATATCGCTCACGGCCTGCGGCGAAGGGAGCACGGGTACGGATACGGAAACGCCCGCGACGGAGTCGGCGGAAACTCCGACGGAAACCCCTGCGGAAGAATCCACGCCGGAGCAGGAGTCCGCGCCCTCAGCCGCGGATTTTGACGACTCAAGCCCGATAACGATAGTGTCCCGTGAAGACGGCTCCGGCACGCGCGGCGCGTTCATCGAACTGTTCGGCATAGAAGAAGAAGGCGAGGACGGTACGAAGAAAGACATGACCTCAAAGGAGGCCGTCATAGCCAAGCAGACCGACGTTATGATGACGAATGTCGCGGGCGACAAATACGCGATAGGCTACATCTCTCTCGGTTCCGTGAACGAGATGATCAAACCTGTCGGCATCGACGGCGTCGAAGCCACGACCGACAATGTGAAAAACGATACGTATCCCATCGTACGCCCGTTCAACATAGCCACGAAAGGCGAACCTTCAAAAGAAGCGGCCGACTTCATAGCGTACATCCTGTCCGCTGACGGCCAGGCCGTCGTCGGGGAGAGTTACATCCCTGTCGTCGAAGGCGCCGCTGCCTTCGAGAGCGGCAAGCCAAAGGGCAAGATCGTCGTCGCGGGTTCTTCCTCTGTCACCCCCATCATGGAGAAGTTAAAGGAAGCCTACAACGCGATCAACGCCGACCTTGACATCGAGATACAGATGAGCGATTCCTCGGCGGGCATTACGGCCGCCATTGACGGAACCTGCGATATCGCGATGGCGAGTCGCGAGCTGAAGGACGGCGAGAGCGACCTGACGCCGACGCGCATCGCGCTGGACGGCATCGCCGTGATCGTCAATAACGACAACCCGACCGCCAGCCTCTCGAAAGACCAGGTGAAAGGAATATTCACAGGCGCAGTCACGGAATGGAGCGGCATAGCGGGTTGAACCGCTCCGTTCCTGAGCCGAAAGGAAAGTGCTAGATGAGGGGTGTACTGAGAGACAAAATAATGAAAGCGGTTTTCTTCCTCGCCGCCCTCAGCTCGATACTTGCAGTCGCCCTCATCTGTTATTTCCTCCTGGCAAACGGTCTCCCCGCAATAGGGGAGATCGGACCATCAGGTTTCCTGCTCGGCACGGAATGGTCGCCGTCCGATACGCCCCCCTCGTTCGGCATACTGCCGATGATACTCGGCAGCCTGTACGTGACGGCAGGGGCCATCGTCATCGGCGTTCCCATCGGCATATTGTCGGCCGTCTTCCTGGCGCGCGTCTGCCCGAAGAAGCTGTACAAAGTCGTCAAGCCGGCCGTAGATCTGCTAGCGGGGATACCCTCCGTGGTCTACGGCTTCTTCGGGATGGCGGCCATCGTGCCCTTCGCGGGGAACAGTATGCTCTCGGCCTGTATTCTGCTCGGCATCATGATACTGCCGACGATTGTGGGTATAGCGGAGAGCGCCGTCCGCGCCGTACCCGAAAACTATTATGAAGGCGCGCTCGCCCTCGGCGCAGGACACTACCGAAGCGTGTTCCGCGTCCTGCTGCCCGCCGCAAAATCGGGCGTACTCGCGGCCGTCGTGCTTGGCATCGGCAGGGCAATAGGCGAAACCATGGCCGTAATAATGGTCGCGGGCAATCAGGCGCGTATACCCGTATCGCTGTTTAAAGGGGTGCGCACGTTGACGGCGAACATCGTCATAGAGATGGGCTACTCGACGGGTCTTCACAGAGACGCGCTCATCGCCACGGGCGTCGTTCTGCTCGTCTTCATCCTCATCATCAACCTGAGTTTCGCGGCGTTAAGGGGGAAGTCGCTGTGACCGGCAAACACGAAATTATAAGGGAAAAACAAACCGCCGCGAAAAGGATCAACAGACGCTCCGAACGTGCGCTCGCCATCGTGACGTGGACAGCGGCCATAGTCACGATCACCGTACTCGGGTACATCATTTTTTTCATTTTTATCAAGGGCGTACCCTATATCAAGCCTTCTCTGTTTTCGTTCGCGTACAACAGCGACAACGTGTCCCTGTTTCCGGCGCTCGTATCGACGGTGATGATGACCGCGCTTTCGCTCGCGATAGCCGTGCCGCTCGGAGTCCTGTCGGCTATCTATTTGACCGAATACGCGAAGCGCGGCAACCGCGCCGTCGCCCTCGTGCGCATGACGATGGAAACGCTCGCGGGGATTCCCTCCATCGTATACGGTCTGTTCGGCATGTTGTTCTTCGTGACCTTCCTCGGCTGGGGCTTCTCCGTACTCGCGGGTACGTTCACCCTGTCCATCATGATACTGCCGCTCATCATGCGCTCGTCGGAGGAGGCCATCAAAGCCGTGCCCGACGCATACAGGGAAGGCTCTTTCGGCCTCGGAGCGGGCATACTTCGTACCGTGTTCAGAATCGTCCTGCCCTCCGCCGTGCCGGGGATACTGGCGGGCGTCATCCTCGCCGTCGGGCGCATCGTCGGGGAGACCGCCGCGCTCATCTACACGTCGGGAACGGTCGCGCAGATTCCCGAGAACGTCTACGAATCAGCGCGGACGCTGTCCGTGCATATGTACGCTCTTTCTAGTGAAGGGCTTCACATCGGCGAGGGTTACGCCACCGCGGTAGTGCTGCTGCTCGTCGTGATACTGATCAATGCCGGTTCGGCGTGGATAGCGAAACGCGTCGGGACGAACGTAGGGAGGAACGCATGAAGGAAGCCGCGCAGAGAGGGAATGAGAAGATGGAAGTGATGACGTTCGGAAGCGCGAACGGGAAGGAGTATGGGTTGAACGACACAGGTAGGCCGGTCGTCAACTTTGATATCAAGACGAGGAGAACCCTTCGCGCGCCTGACGGCGATGACACAAAGACGGGAAATGAAAACGCCGCCAAAGCAAAGCACTGTTTCGACATCGGAAATCTGGATCTGTTCTACGGGGACTTTCAGGCTCTGAAAAACGTGAACATGGGGATAGAGCAGGGAGAAGTCACCGCATTCATCGGGCCATCGGGCTGCGGCAAGTCGACGCTCATCAAGACGCTGAACCGCATGAACGATCTCGTCGAGGGCTGCCGCGTCACGGGAGACGTGGAATTGTTCGGTGAGAATATCTACGGAGCTATCGACGTGAACCTGTTGCGCAAACGCGTGGGCATGGTCTTTCAGAAGCCCAATCCTTTCCCGCTCAGCGTCTACGACAACATCGCGTTCGGGCCGAGGACGCACGGCGTCAGGTCACGCTACGAACTCGACAAAATCGTTGAAACGTCCCTGCGCGACACGGCCATCTGGGACGAGGTCAAGGATCGACTGAAAAAGCCCGCGCTCGATCTGTCGGGCGGGCAGCAGCAGAGACTCTGCATTGCGCGCGCGCTCGCCGTGTCGCCCGAGGTGATCCTCTTAGACGAGCCGACGAGCGCGCTTGATCCTGTTTCCACAGGCAAGATCGAGGAACTGCTGCTGACCCTGCGCGGCAAGTATAGTATAATCATCGTGACTCACAACATGCAGCAGGCGGCCCGCATCAGCGATAAGACGGCTTTCTTCCTCCTCGGCGAAGCGATAGAATACAACGACACGGAAACCATGTTCGCCATGCCGAAGGACAAGCGAACAGAGGACTATATAACAGGAAGATTCGGGTAAGGCCGGGCAAGGAACAAGGGTTATATAACTTACACAACAAGGAGATTTACCTCATGCGAAGCCGCTACGACGAACAACTGTCAAAATTGAACGAAGACCTCATCGAGATGGGCGCCATGATAGAGGATGCGATCAACAAGGCCCTCAAGGCTTTGGAGGAGCAGGACGTGGACGCCGCGAAACAGGTCATGGAAAACGATAGCGTGATAGACGAGCAGGAGCGCGAAATAGAGAGTCAGTGTCTGAAGCTCATCCTGATAGAGCAACCCGTCGCGAGCGATCTGCGGCAGGTTTCCGCGGCGCTGAAGATGATAACGGATATGGAACGCGTGGGCGACCACGCCGCAGACATCTCGGAACTGTGCGTGTACCTGAAGGGGAGCGAGCCGATCACGAACTGGACGCATATGCGCGACATGGCGGCCACGGCCACGGGGATGCTCACAGGCGCTATCGACGCGTACGTGAAACGGGATCAGACCCTCGCGGAGTCCGTCATCACCCGCGACGATGTGGTGGACGACCTGTTCGACGAGGTGAAGCGCGACCTGTTGCGGCTCATACGCGAGGACGCCTCAAACGGCGAGCAGGCTATAGATCTCTTGCAGATCGCGAAGTATCTCGAACGAATAGGCGATCACGCGGTGAACATCGCCGAGTGGGTTATCTTCTCGATCACGGGTATGCACAAAGACACGCAGGTTCTGTGAGCGCACAGGAGCGTCGACATGAACGGAGTCACTAATGGAAGGCGATGATGACATTGAAGAGAGGTTTCCTCAACCGGCAGTACAGGGACGGTGTACATGATGGGAAAAATTTTTATCGTCGAAGATGACGACAACATCCGGGAGATAGTCGCGTATGCGCTATCGTCGGCGGGATTCCACACGGAGGGTTTCGCGGACGGCGACAGCTTCTTCGTCGCGCTCGCGAAGGGGAGACCGGCGCTCGTCGTTCTCGACATCATGCTGCCAGGCGACGACGGCATGACCATCCTGAAAAAACTCAAGCGATCCGAAAAGGCGAAAGAGATACCCGTCATCATGCTCACGGCAAAGGGTTCGGAGTTCGATCGCGTCAGCGGACTCGACCTAGGGGCGGACGACTACATCACGAAGCCATTCTCCGTCTTGGAGGTGATCGCGCGCGTCAAGGCCGTACTCAGGAGATGCGAAGGCGACGCGGGTGTTCCGTCGGAACTGCGCGTCGGCGACGTCGCGCTTGATGACGCGCGGCACACGGTCACGGCCGGCGGAGACGATGTCGTCCTGACAAACAAAGAGTACCAGCTTCTGCAATGCCTCATGATGAACGAAGGCATCGTCCTGACGCGTGCCAAGCTCTTAGACCGCGTATGGGGCTTCGATTACAACGGCGAGAGTCGAACCATCGACATGCACGTCAAGTCGCTGCGGCAGAAACTCGGCGCTTCGGGGGAGATGATAAAGACCGTGCGGAACGTCGGGTACAAGATAGAGGACTGACACGTGAACAGACGGATACTCGCGGGAATGATGATGCTCACGGTGATCGCGCTGATACTCATATCGGCGGCGATTTGCTTCGTGTTCTACAATTACTTTTCGGGAGTGATGCGAAATGAACTTCGCGACTGGGCCGATGTGTTCAGGCGCGTTGACGTCGCCACCGTTCTCAGCGAAGTGGAGGGCGTTGACCCGAACAACACGCGCGTCACGCTCATAGGATCCGACGGCGTCGTGCGATACGACAACGCCGTCGACGCGAACGCCATGGAAAACCACGCCGACCGCGAGGAGATAGCCGAAGCTTTCAAGTCGGGCGCGGGCGAGAGCCGCAGGCTGTCCGGCACCCTGGGAGAGGAGACGTATTATTACGCGGTCAGACTCGCCGACGGCACGGTTCTGCGCGCCTCCAAGACGAGAAACAGCGTCTGGGGGATGTTCAGCGAATCGTTGCCCGCCGTGGCGTTGGTCGTCCTCGTCGTGTTCATCGTCGGATATTTCATGGCGAGGAACCTCACGAGGCGCATCGTCGCCCCGATCAACAATGTCGATTTAAAAGAGGAGACGGTCACGCCGCCGTACGACGAACTCGCGCCTTTTATCAGAACGATAGAGCATCAGAGGGAGCAGATAGCGACGCAGTTCGAGGATCTGAAAAAGCGCTCCGACACGATCAACGCCATCATGGACAACATGAAGGAGGGGATCATCTTTGTCGACGAGCGCGGCGTGATCGCGTCGATCAACAGCAGTGCGGGTGCGATACTTTCGACGGGAGGCTCCGTCGGATACGGAGCGCTCCGCGAGGCCGAGGGCAAAAGTGTTCTGGAGGTGGTGCGGGATATAGACCTGATGGCTAGCGTGCGCGAGGCGCTCGCGGGCAACCGCGGCGAGGTCATGAAGGAGTACGACGGCAGGACGTACCGCGTGTTCATCAGCCCCGTGACAGGCGGCGGGGCGATCATTCTGCTGCTCGACGTCACGGAGAAGGCCATGGCCGAAAAATTGCGTCGCGAGTTTTCAGCCAACGTGTCGCATGAGCTGAAAACCCCGCTGACGAGCATCTACGGCTACGCGGAGATGCTGTACAACGGCATGATAGGCAAGAACGACGAACACAAACTTCTCGGCAAGATCAAGGACGAAGCGCAGCGCATGAACACACTGGTTCAAGACATCATCACCGTATCGAAACTCGACGAGGGCGAGGGAGGAGACGCCTTCGAGGATGTCGATCTGCGAGCCGTAGCGACGGAGGCCGTGGAAGCCCTGTCGTTGAACACGAGGGAGAACAGGATAGCGGTGAGCGTTTCTGTCGGCGACATTGACGATGCCAGCGGCGACCTCGACAGCAGCGATGGCTCTGGCGCTGCCACAGCCATCCGTACACGCGCCGACCGTTCCATGATGTACGAGATGTTTTACAACCTCATAGATAACGCCGTCAAATACAACAAACCTGGCGGCGAGGTAAAGATCGACATTCGAAAGGCGGATATTGCGGATCGGGTGGAATCGACTCACGCGCCCGTCATGCGCGCTCTATCCGGCGGCTTGCCGGAACGGTTCGATCCGGCTGGCGTGCCGGACGCTTCCGCTCAGCCCGGCTCGTGGATCAAAATTACCGTGGCCGACACGGGTATAGGCATACCTAAGGAATCACAGGACCGGGTCTTCGAGAGGTTTTACCGCGTGGACAAATCGCGCTCGAAGAAAAAGGGAGGCACAGGTCTCGGTCTCGCGATAGTGAAGCACATAGTCCTCCTCCACGAAGGCCGCGTGAGTCTCGAAAGCCGAGAAAACGAAGGCACGACCATCACCGTTTTCCTCCCCGAGCCAGATTGAGCCGAACGGCAGGATACAGATATACGTAGACGGAAAAGTGACGGGGATAGCAGAAAACGCCTGAGCGGGCGCCGCGAATCACATGTGGAGGAGGGGTTTATTTTCGCGATGAGCGCGAAGCGTCACAGTTTCGGCGAAACGTCCGGGGAATGTGCTATTTATTCATTAACGGGGTGGCGCGAGGTAGACTATTTCTCGTGCGGCATATCGACTAGCAGAACAGTTCCGTGCGACACGTTTTCGGGGCCGCTCTCCTTTATGATGAGCGTGATGGCTTCTTCAGGCAGACCGTATATCTCCGCGGTGTTTGGAACCAACCGTTTCGCAAGCAGTCTTTTCTTGTCAAGGGAAATCGCGGGTCCGTCAATGGTAATGTTAGGCATGATTCGTCCTCTTTCTTATATCGCCAAAGCCGTTGTAACAAGTATAACATATTTTGCCTCATTTCCACCAACTAAATATTGTGCGGCACGTCGGCTGTTCACAATTTCTTCGTTTTTTCAGGTTAGTATAACAGTATGTCAATGCACAG
>JAISZM010000125.1 GCA_031269205.1 Eubacteriales Family XIII. Incertae Sedis bacterium
TCGACCGCCGTCTTGCCGAGCGCGGCCGAGAGTTCGAGTATCGTGTCCCTCGTTTCGTCCGACGTGGACAGCCCCTTGATGATCTCGACGAGTTTCATCATAGGGACGGGATTGAAGAAGTGCATTCCGATAACCTTGTCGGGTCGCTTCGTGGCGGCCGCAATCTCCGTGATGGACAGCGAGGACGTGTTCGTGGCGAGTATCGCGCCCGGCGTGACGAGTTCGTCGAGTTCCGCGAAGAGGGCCTTCTTCGCCTCGAGATCCTCCGTCGCCGCCTCTATGATGAGGTCCGCGTCCTTCACTATATTGATATCCGTGTCGCCCTTGACGCGCGCGAGCGCGGCGTCTTTATCTTCGGCGCTTATCTTCTCTTTCGCGACGAGTCTCTCGAGGTTTTTTGTGACCGTAGCCAACCCCTTTTCAACCGAGGTTTCGCGCCGCGCGCGCAACACGACCTCGTACCCGTTCAATGCGAGTATCTGTATGATGCCCGCCCCCATCGTACCCGTTCCGAGGACTCCAACTTTTTTCACCATGACATACCTCCTTCACTCTATTATTTTAACAAATAATATTAACCGAGCCTTATAACAATCGTATCCTGTTAAGACGCCTCTTGCGTCACTTTTCAATCCTCCCTCAAAAGAAAACCCTACGCGAGCCGCCGTTTATTATACCATAGATTGTACGGCCATGATGAATCATCTTGAGCCGCCACGGTGTCGCTACACAACTTTCACGTACTTGCGCGAAAACGTACCTTGTACTCCCGGCTCGCTCAAGCCGTTCAAATACTGTTCTGCAGAATATCCATCATCTCTCGCTTGTAGGCTTCCACTCCGGGTTGGTTGAAGGGGTCTACTCCCATCAGCAGGCCTGTCACGCCGCAGGTCAGTTCGAAGAAATACACCAGTTTGCCGAAGCTGCGAGCGCTTTGGTCGGGAGCCGTTATCGTCACTATGGGGACGGCGGCGGCGCGGTGCGCTTTTGTCACTCCCCCCTTCACGGCGCGGTTGAATTCGTTCATGCCTCGACCCTCGAACAGGGACGCGGACGCTGTTTTACCCTGTCCGCTTTGCCCGCCGGCGGCCGCCCCGCCGATCGCTCCCGCGGACGCGCCTATGACGAGATCAGCTACGGGTTTTGCTATGTCTATGAGCGTCTCCGTGAATATCTGATTTCCCTGCTGGAAGAACTGACCGAGGGAGTGAAGATCCCGGCTGAAACTCACCCCTGTCGGGAGCATCCCTTTGCCGTCCTTACCCTCGCTCTCGCCGTAGAGCTGCAATATCCATTGAATGAAACTTTCGGCCGACGGTTCGAAGCACCCTATGACCTCCACCGCCTTGTCCGTGTCCTGTACGGCGCGCCTGACGGCGGCGAGTCGCAGACAGATTGCCGTCTGCTCATCCCTCGCGGCATCCTTCGCTCCGTTCAGCGCTTCTCCTATATCGATGCCCGCGACGGCCATCGGCAAGAGACCGACGGGCGTGAGGACGGAGTAACGACCGCCTATATCCGCAGGTATGGTGAGGCTGCGGTAACCGCGTTCGCGTGCCTCGGCCCGCAGCGACCCTCCCGAGGCGTCGGTCACGGCGTACGTGCGTGCGTTCGCTTCCCTCTCGCCGTACTTTTGTATCAGCAGTTCGCGCAGGGCGAGGAAGGCCATCGCGGGTTCGACCGTTCCTCCGGACTTGCTTATCTGTACGATGCTGAAATCTCTCCCTTCGAGCCGTCTAAAAAGCGCGCGGTGGTAGGCCGCGCTGATATTGAAGCCCGCGAACAGCACCTCCGTACCGCGCGAAACGTCCGCGCCCTCTGTCGCCGTGTCCCGCGAAAAATCCGCGCACATTCCGGCGCCATCGCTGTCCGCGGGTGTGCGGACGCCGAGGCCGCCGCCGACAAAGTCCAGAGCCGCGCGCGCGCCGAGATAGGAACCTCCGATGCCGACGACGACGAGCACGTCCGACTTCGAACGTATCTCGTCCGCGACATCCGTCACGGCTTTCACTTCGTCTTCGCCCAGGCGCGCCGCATAGTCCACCCACCCCGTATAATCGAGGTCGCGCGACCGCAGTTTGTCATACGCGCTGACTGCGGCGGACGCGTACGCGTCCGCCGCCTGAAGCAGAGACGCGTCAACGTCATATTTCACTTCTATCAAATTATTCATTCCCGTTTCTCTCCTTTTGCGGCACGCGAAAACAACTTTCTCTATTCCACCTCCACGCCGCCAACCGCCGATCGCCGGTGTGGACTTTGACGGCCAGCCGGTGCCGCCGTTCTACCCTTGGCGTGAACTGCGCCGGCTAATTGTTGGCGCGATACTCCGGCAGATACTCTTTTAGCCACGCTATAGCCTGCTCGTCCGTCATGCACGCCACCTCCTCGCGCACGATCCTCTCGAGTCCGCCGTCCTCGCCGCGCAGAGCCGCGGCCATCGGCAAAGACGGTTCCATCGCGGTTCCGAGGAATATCTTTTCGTGCTTCGTTTTCTGCAAGTCCTCGCCCCCGTAGCTCAGTTCCTCGTGCAATTTTTCTCCGGGTCTGAGACCGGTGAACACGATGTCTATATCCTCGTACGGCGTGTAGCCTGACAGTCTTATGATGTTTTCCGCGAGATTTAGTATGCGCACGGGTTCGCCCATATCGAGTATGAATATCTCACCGCCCGCCATCATCGCGCCCGCCTGTATGACGAGCTGGACGGCTTCGGGTATCGTCATAAAGTACCGCGTGATGCCCGGATCCGTGACGGTGACAGGGCCGCCTCTTTCTATCTGTTTCCGAAAGATAGGCACGACGCTGCCGTTCGAGCCGAGCACGTTGCCGAACCTGACGGCGGCGTAAGCCGTATTCTTGCTCCCGATATCGCCGGCCGCACGCACGACCATCTCCGCGAGCCTTTTCGTCGCACCCATTACATTCCCGGGATTTACGGCCTTGTCTGTCGATATCATGACAAATTTCTCCGCGCCGAACTCTCCCGCAAGGTCTGTGACGACCTTCGCGCCGACCACATTGTTGATGATCGCTTCCTCGGGGTTGAACTCCATGAGCGGCACGTGCTTATGCGCGGCCGCGTGGAACACGACGGCGGGCCTATGAGACGCAAAGACCTCGCGCATACGAACTTTGTCGGTCACGGAAGCGATGACTATGTCGAAGTCAAGCTCGGGGCGAGCCGAGCGAAGTTCATTTTCGAGTTCGAACGCGGTGTTCTCATAGATGTCGAGCGCTATAAGTTTGCGAGGTCCGTAGAGGGCTATCTGCCTGCACAACTCCGAGCCGATAGAACCTCCGCCGCCCGTCACGAGGATAACCCGATCCTTCAGATATCCGCTGATGCTCCCGATGTCGAGTTCCACGGGATCGCGTCCGAGCAGATCCTCTATGTCCAGATCGCGCAACGCGCTGACGCTCACCTTTCCGTCAATGAGATCCATCATCGACGGCAGTATCTGTATCTTCGCGCCTGTTCCCGAAGCAACAGCCACTATATCGCTTATCTCCCGTTTCGTCGCGGACGGTATCGCAATTATTATTTCATCTACGGCCCGCCGATCTGCAACGGAAGGAATGTCGCTTCTGCCTCCCTCTATCTTGACGCCGAGAATGTGCTGGCCGCGCTTCGCGGAATCATCGTCGATAGCCGCGACGACCTTCTTGTTCCCGGAGTTGCTGAACTTTATCTCCCTTATGATGGCGGCGCCCGCGTCGCCCGCGCCGACGAGCATCACGCGCGTGGGATCCGCGCCGTACAGACCTCCCGCCGTTCCCTCGGACAACACGGCGCCTATATCGGCGCGCACGCCCTGTCTGCGTGTTTCCCGCGCGTACCGATACATGAACCTGGCGCCTCCGAAAAGAGCCGTATCCAACAGGAAAGAAACGACGTATACGCTTCTCGGCATGGCGGGGTCGCTCTGAATCAGCGTCATGAACGCGAGCGCGGCGAGCGTGGCGAACGCGGAAGCCGCAAGCACCTTGGCGAGTTCCTTGACGCTCGCGTACTTCCACAGGCTACCGTACATGCCGAAGAAGAACAGGACGGCGAGCTTGATGATCGTCAACCAGATGAAGTTGTCCGCGTAGACGCGGAAGAAGATCGCGAATCTCGGTTCGGCCATATTGAACTCGAACCTCAGCAAGTACGCGAGGAAAAACGAAAGGTTGACGCAGACCGCGTCGAGCGCTACCAGCGCCGCTATGCGAACCGCCTTCGTCAAGCCGGGTTCGCTCCTTCCGGCGCTTTCTCATCGGCCGCCGCGCCGCCTCCCGCGGGCGAGGCATCCGGAGATTTGCCGTCGCCATAACGCTTTTTCAGCATGATATTCGTCGCTATACCCGTCGCGAGCAGACCATAGAACATCGGCATGACCGACACCGTGCTGTCGTCGACGACGCCGGACACGACGAAGCCCGCGATGCCGAAGAAAATGCCGGCGCCCGCGAACTCGGCGAACGTCGTGAACTCCCTGCGCCAGTACAGGCGGAAACTCTGCACTAGGTACATCCCGAACAGCGCGAGCATGGCGATGAGCGAGATGAGTCCCGTGTTTATGGCTGTGGCTATATACATGTTGTGCGGCTTGTCCACGATCATGTTGATATTCCAGTTCGCGTTGTACTTGCCTACGTAGTCGTTGTGGGGATAATTGACGCAATAAGTGTCGGCGCCGTGGCCGATGAATATCGTGTCTTTGATCATCGGTAGCGATGCGGACCATATGTACCCGCGGCCTGAGCCAAAGCCGGGGTTGTCAGTGAATCCTAAATGCGGTACGTCCGTGAGCTTCGTGTCCTTGCCGAGGTCGTTGCGGAACATGAGCGTCGATTTGTCTTCCCCCGTCAGGGTGAACGGCCACCTTCGTTCGCTGTCGCCGCGGATATTGAACAGCAGAAAGATGTTCCCCTCCTCGTCCTGCGATGTCTGGAAGAACACGTTTATGAATCTCTCATCGTTCACGGTGATGGCCTGCGCCGCCTCGTCGTTCATGAGGTCGAGCGGCACGCCCGAGCCGTCCACGAGCGTGATGGCGCCGCCTGAAAGCATCTCCATGACGCCTTTGTTGCCGTCCACACTAAACGTCAGTCTGTTATCCTCGGTACTGAGATAGTCGAGGTGTGACAGAGGAGCGTTCGCCGTCGTCGCGCTCGCGTCGCTCACCGCTCCGGCCGAAACATCCGCGCCCGCTCCGCCACCGCTGAGCGGAGTATCCTGCGCGCCCTCGGTATTGCTTGGCCCCTTGGACGATTCGGAGGACGGCGTCACGGAGGACACGAGCGAGTTCTTGAACTCGTCCGTCCACTTGACCCCTTTGCCGTTGTGATTTACGAGAGCGACATCCGCGGCGCCGACGGCGACCACGATGGCGACGATGATAAGGACGGGTCTCCACCACTTGATTAGTTTTTTGCGCAGGATGAGGACGACGAGGACGACGATGGCCGCCATGCCGAGCATACCTCCCGACGAGGCTGCTCCAAAGAAATTGAACACGACGAGTCCGAGTATCGCTCCCCATATGGATTTTCTCACGAAGCCCTTCGCCCATATGAACATCATCGCGAACAGCGGTATGAGCAACGTCAGATAAAATGAAACGTAATTGATGTTGTAGACCGTCTGGTATATCTCGTTGTTCTGGAAGGTGAACTTCAGGTATTGCTCCCCTTTCGCGGCAGCCTCGTCAATGAGATCCCACGGCATCTGTCCGTCTGCCGTCATCGTGTTCGGCACGATCAGTTTTTGACCCAGCGTACTTTGGAAAAAATCGTGACCCGTCGCCTGAGAAAGTCCGATTGCCGACAGGATGACGGACACGCCCGCTACAGGATAGACCATGAATTTGATGTTGCGCTCGGAGTTGACCGAGTTCATGACGTAAAAAATCCCTACGTAGTAGCACAGGATCATCGCCGTGCCCTCAAAGCGGTCGTTCCATCCACTCCACGCTATGTCCTTGTTATCGGAAAAGACCAGGGAGAGAAGGGTGAACAGCAGGTAGACGATCATGGGCAGGTAGAGATTTGAGCGCTTGACCGCAAACTTCTGGACCGTGACCCGGTACGCGAGCATAATGCCCATGAGCAACACGCTCCAGCCGATGAGTTCAACCTTGTAGTGGCTAAAAAACTCGATGAGGTTGTTCTGTCCCTCGGCCGGCGGCGCGGCTTCAGAACTCCAGTAGTAGACGCTCATATCGCGCGCGTACGAATAATATCTCACGAGGAGTATAACCACGGCCGAGAACAGCGCCGCGGGAATGAACTGCACCCAGTGCAGGGGAGTGGTTTCGTCCAGTCGCGGAGCGTGGCTCATGCTGAAGAGGTAGTCCTTCTTCAGTTCGCTCTTGCTCGCGAGCTGCGTGTCCCGCGCGGAGGGCGCATTCTCTCTCGGTTGCCTGCTACGCGGCTTCTTCGCGCTTGATCCTCCGGGCCGCGATCCTTTGCCGCCTTTCGCAGACCCGGCGCTCCTGTCGTTCGGATTCCTGTCTTTGGTTTTTCTTTTCATCGTAATACGTTCCCTCGGTGACCCTACGCGCCTGTCGACGCCACTCTATAATACCGCATTTTATTATATGCCCTTACGTGGGAATTAACAATAAAACGGGGCGTGTACATCGTGTGTGCAAAATGACGCGGGACGCGTGAAACGCCCTTCTCGTCTTTCGTTTTGATGCCCCGCCGCTTCCACTTTGACCGTTCCGAGTCGGCGCGATTCCGGGTCACAGTTTCCGCAGCGCGTCCACTATGCCTATCTTGGCGCTGTCCGTTTCCGACGCGCGTTTTATCTCGCGCGCGGGAACGCCCGCGACGACCGCCCCCGCGGGCACATCGTCTATCACTACGGCGCCCGCGGCGACAACCGCGCCCTTACCTATTCTGACTCCTTCAAGCACGACCGCGTTCGCTCCGACGAGCACGTCGTCATCTATCACCACGGGCGTCGCGCTCGGCGGCTCTACGACGCCCGCGAGCACCGCGCCCGCGCCTATGTGGCAGCGCCGCCCAACCGTAGCGCGCCCACCCAGGACGGCGCCCATATCTATCATCGTGCTTTCGCCGACGCACGCGCCGATGTTGATGATCGCGCCCATCATGACGACGACGCCGTCGCCTATCTCGACGCGATCCCTTATCAGCGCGCCCGGCTCAATGCGCGCTTTGACACCTTTGAGATCGAGCAACGGGATGGCCGAGTTGCGCGCCGCGTTCTCGATGTATACGTCCTCTATGTCGGCGGCGCGCCCGGTCAGCACGGGTTCGACATCGGCCCAGTCGCCTATAACGATCAGGTCGTCAGCGCCGAACACTTTCGCGTTCGGAAAGTCTATCGCAGCCCCGGGCTTCGCCTTGACGTAAACCTTGACGGGCGTCTTTTTTTCCGCCTCGCTGATAAATGTGATTATCTCATACGCGTCCATCGATCATCCCTCCTTAGCCGTTCCCTCTTCAATAATACCATCCGTTAGAATCTTTGCTTCCCTTGTATCCGATCGCCTCCGTCGATGTTGGAGAAAACCCGGCGACAAGCTATCCCTGATAAAGCTCCCCGCGGAACACGGGTTCCGCCGGACCTCGCATGAACACCTCGCCAGACTCGTCCTGCCGGATGAACAGCTCGCCATAGGGCAGAAGAACGCGCACCTCGCCCTCGCCGTCGAATCTGCCTTCACGGATACCGAGCGCCGTGACGGCGCACGCGCCCGTGCCGCAGGCCGCCGTCAACCCCGCGCCACGCTCCCACGTGATCATTTCAACCGTGCGTCGGTTCGTCACGCGCGCGAAGTCCACGTTCGTGCGTTTGGTAAAAGCGGGATGCGATTCGAGAAAACGCCCGACGCGGTCGATGTCCTTGCTCTCGTATAAAATCCCCTCATTCCCTCCTCTTATCCACTCGTTCTCATCCAGCCATACCACCGTGTGGTAAGTTCCGAGGAAAAGGCTGCTCACCCTGACCTCGCGTCGAGCCGTTTCGTCGACGCCCACGGTATTCGCTTCGCCTGCGGACTCGTCGCGGGCGGCTCCTTCTCCGCAACTCCCGCCGCTGATGTCGACGCTTATCTCGCGACCGAGGAACTCGTCGCTTCCTTTTCTATACACATCGCCTACGCCAGCGACCCTCGCGGACCAGTCGGGATTGCCCATCGCAATCTCGGCCGTGAACCCTCCCTCAAGCGAAACGCGCGCGCGCACAACGCCGGAGAGGGTATGCACGTCGAATGCCCTGGTGTCCGAACTCACGACACCCTCATCGACGCAGTAGCGCGCGAAGCATCTGACGCCGTTGCCGCACATCGGCGCAATGCTGCCGTCGCTGTTGATGATATCCATCGTCAGTGGTTTCGTGCGGCAGATGATCAGTCCATCCGCGCCGACGCCGAGCCGCCGATGGCAGACGCGCCGCGCAAAGTCGGAAATATCCCCCTCTACAAGCGCCGCCGACGCCTCGTCGATGAAGACAAAGTCGTTGCCGCATCCCTGATATTTTATGAAACGTATCATCCCTTACTCCGTCGTCGACAATATCTCGTTGTACTTCTCGACCTGGCTGATCTTCATGTCCTTTGCCGAGTCGGGGTTCACCTCCTCCTCAAGCTTCAGCACGGTCGGGCCGACATAGACCGTGTCCAGAACCTTGCCGTCAAGCGTGACCTTGCTGAACGGTGTGAAACCTTCGCCGCTTATATAGTATTCATCGGCGACTTCGACTATCTCCTTGACCTCGATGGGGCGATAGCCCATCGTCATGTCGACCTTACGGTACGGACTCTCGCCCCCGTAGATGTAGTTCTTCCCGTAGAGTATATCATACTGCAACATATGAAGGTCGCGTTCGTAATCCGGCGTCCCGGCCTTGTCCTGATGGAACACCGTCATAAGCCCCTGCCGCAGACCGAGCCGCCTCTGCACCTCGGCGCTGAGTTGATAGGCTGAGAGGTTCTTGTCCTCCTTCTCGAGTCCGAAGTTCGACCAGAGGACGTATTGCGTGTTGAACGTGTCGCCCGACTTCACTCCCTCGTTATTTATCTGCAGCGACGGCAGATGGTCGCCGTAGAGCACGAGCGCCACGTCCTCGTCGAGTTCCGCGAGCTCGCCCGTCAGCACCTCGAGGAACTTATCCATATCGTATATCAGATCGAGATAGAACTCCCACGCGGCCTGCTGCGATTCCGACGTCGTCCCCTCGACCTTTATCCGCGGATTCTTAATCAACGGCTCCTTCGGGTACTCGCCATGCCCCTGCACGGAGATGGCGTAGATGTAGTCATGTTCCCCGGTCGCGGCCAACGCGCCGAGTATCTCGTCCGTCAGCACGTCGTCCGTCGCAAACCCTCGCTGCGTCCTCGTCACATAATTCATGTATTCGAGCGACGTAAAATCATCGAAACCGAGCATGGGGAACACCTTGTTGCGGTCGTAGAAGGCGCCGCGATGGTTGTGTATCACGTGCGTCGCGTAGCCAAGCTCTCCGAGATCGAACGCCATCGATTCCACCGCCTTGTCCTTCAAAACGGATTTGTACGGGTACTCGCCCGGTCCGAACTCGCGGCAGCTCATGCCCGTCATCGCCTCGAATTCCGTATTTGCCGTTCCTCCGCCGATGACGGGAACCCTCAGATAACCCGTAGAATAATTCTCCTTCAGCTCGCGAAAAAACGGCGTTGGGTCCTCCGAGAAGGTCAGTCCTTTTACCTCAGTCGGGTCGATGAACGATTCCAGTTGCAGAAAAATAATATTCGGAAAGTCCGCGTCGCTTTTGTCCGGTTCCGTAACGGATGTCGTCGTTTCGAGTTCGCCCTTGTCGAATATGGCGTCCACCGTCTCCCGCGAATAGTCGACGGGACGCGATATCCCCTTCCTCAACCATGTGCTGAGAAAGCCGTACGGCATACCGTATTCCGTGTACGCGTCCCACAGGTTTGTGAAGTAGACAGCGACGGCCCCCGTCCGCGTGCTGATATTCCAGCAGGAAAACAGAAGCGCGAACACCACCGCGACCGAGGCCAGCGCCTTCAGAAACGGCTTAGGCCCGCCCCACGGCTTGCGCCTTGGCGCCTTTATGAACATGAGCGTAAAAATGACGAGGCCCGCTGCGGCAACCGCGCCCACGAGCGCGACCTGATACGGCTTCAGATAGACGGAGAACATCTCTATACCGAGATCCATCACCTCGAAGTCGGCCGTAGTGAACGGCGTCATGCGCGTCGTCAGCACCACACCGTTGACGACGCCAAGCACGACCCAGAGCGAGGTCAGGACGGAGTGGACAAACCATCTGCGCCGAAATATCCACGATATCGAAAGTGTGGCGAATATGATGAGGAAGTTCAGCAGAAAGGCGACCGGGTTGTTCGCGAGGAAGATGAAACCGCCGAGGAGATGTTTGTAGCCAAAGCCCTCGATGACGAGGAGGGCGATCAGAGCCATGACGCCGCTATAGAGCGGCGGCGTGCCGAAAAACGGATGGGTATACATGGCTTCGAGCCTTCGGTAGTAGGCGCCGTGCTTCACGGATCCGTCCTTTTGGGTTCGCCGTCCGAATATCCTCTTCAGTTTTTGAGCGACCTTTCGCGCAGTCGCGTGCGCCGGTAGCGCCTTATTGTTCGCCTCAGTCTTTTCTTTCATCGTCTGCTATCATATATGAGTGGTTCACCACATCGGATGAAGCTGATAAATCGTGGACGGCGTCGGCGAGGGCTATGAATTCCTCCACCGACAGCGTCTCCGCTCTCGCCGTACCCTTCACCCCCGCTTGTACGAAGGCGGCTTCAAGGGCGTCGGCGTTCGGCACGAGCGCCGCGAGCGCGTTGCGCAACATCTTGCGGCGTTTGCTGAAGCCCGCTCTGACTACAGCGGAAAAGAGATCCTCGTCCCTCGGCCTGCCGTGAAGGTGCGTCACGCCCTTCAAAACTATGACGGCCGAGTCCACGTTCGGTTTCGGTATGAAAACCTCCCTCGACACATCGAAGGCGTAGCGAACGTCGCACCTGTATTGTATTGCCACGGAGACCGCGCCGTAATCCCTGCCTCCGGGTGGGGCGCAAATACGCTGAGCGACTTCCCTCTGTATCATGAAGACCATGAGCGGCGACAGGCTCTCCGCGGAGATGGCCTTCATGAGGATCGGCGTCGTGACACGGTACGGCAGATTGCCGACGAGTTTGCACGTGCGCGGCAGACTGCCTAGATCGTAGTCGAGGAAGTCCGCGCACACGATGTCGATATTGCCCACTGTGGTGGAATCCCGATCACGCGCATCGCCGCGCTCGACGCTGTTCGCAATGACGGAGGGTGAGCCGGGTTCGGTGTCACACGGGATGATGCCTTTGCGACCGAGCACGTCCGCGAGCGCGAGCGCTAAGCGCGCGTCCTTCTCCACCGCGACTACGCGGCTCGAGCGCGCGGCCAGCTCCGCCGTCAGCGCGCCGAAGCCGGGGCCTATCTCACAGACGGTATCGTCCCGGTTGAGTTCAGCAGATTCTATTATCTTCCTTACGATGTTGGGGTCTGTCAAAAAGTTTTGCCCGAGGGTTTTGACGGGCCTTATGCCATAGCGCTCCAGGAGCGCCCTAATGCTGATTCCTGTTCCTCTCTGATATATAGACATCTACGCGGTCTATTCCTCTGACTCGCCGTCCCGCGCGGCGCCAGAGTCGCTGTCGTCCGCGCTTTCGGTCTCATCCGCGTCAGAATCCTTTCCCTTAGCGGGAGCCTCTGTCTTTTCCTCAAAGATGTAGAGAATCTCGCCTTGCTTCACCATGCCGAGGCGCTCGCGAGCCTGTTCCTCAATGTACTCCTTATCCTTCAGCATCGCCAGCTCGCTCTCAAGCCTTGCCTTCTGCTCTATCCTTGCTTCCAGCACACCGACGGCTTCCTCCTCCTGCGCCTTCAATTCCATAATGCGGAAGGCGGAAGAGCCGACAAAGAACACGACAGACGCGGTCACGCAGATGAGGATAAATCGTCTGCCCGCGATGAAACCGCGGCGCGCCTTCTCCGCTTCGGCCTTGGCGACCTTTGTCTTGCGCCTGCGCGACTTTAAAGCCTGCGCGCGCTTCTCGCGGCGCACTTTCTGCGCCTCGCCGATATCCACGCGTTCGTCGCCTTCCGGTGCAATCACCGCGTCGACATGCACGCGACCGTCGAACCGCATCGGTGGAATCTCTTCCTTCCCGAAAGCGTAGGTGTTTGTGTAAGCATTTCTCGTATCCATACTATAGCGAAATACTATCACGGCCGTGCGTGCTTTACAATATATGGAGAAAGTTTGTATTGTTTTCGTAATACTCCGAGGAGGAAGCCCTCGCGATGAATGCTCAAAATTCGAAGGGGCTGACTCTTAAGTATGAGAACCTTTAAAGACAGCCCCTCTTGTTATGTTCCTGCCCGTTTTACTTCTTCAGGTACGAGGCAATGGTCTGTTCGTTCAGCGCCTCCGCGTATTCGCTGTCCATCTCCCTGACGGCGGCTGGGAACTCGTACTTCGCGAGCCTTTCCACGAAGGGGTCGGGATCGAAACTCTCAGGACCAAACACGCCCTTGTTCTTCCATATCCCCTTGTCTATCAGCTCGAGCATGATGACGGGTCCGACCGCCGTCTGCGCGACGACCGAGTTCGTGCCGTACTTTTTGATACAGTCCTGATTGTCGGCGACCTGATAGAGGTATACGGATCGGTACTTGTTGCTCTTCCAGCCCGTCACCCACGTGCCGGCGCAACCCTTGACCGTCATCTTGTTCGACGACTCGACGGGACTCGGCACGACTTTCACGAGAAAGTCTCTCGGCGCTATCTCCTCTTTGCCGACTTTGATTTTCTTTTTCGATTCGGCCATGCCGACGGCCTCAAGGTTCAGCAGCAACTGGCGAAATTCACGCGGTACGCCGTACTTGAACGTGACGCGATTGCACTTGATGACGCGCGGTACGAGCAATACTTCCTCGTGCTCCACGTTGACAACCTCGACTTCGCCGATGCCTCCGGGGAAGAAAAACTGTTCGGGTTCCGAGAATCTCTCCGTCGTGAACCAACCTTTGTCCTTCTCCCAGACGACAGGCGGGTTCAGACATTCCTCTATCGTCGTCCAGACGGAGAATCCGAAATCGCCGCCGCCCTCGTAGTTGTCGCCGTCGCGTACGTTGACCTCGTCGATCTTGTCAAAGAGATGTTTCTGCGCGTAAGCCGCGAAGACATCGGCCATGCCGGGTTCCACGCCCGAGCCGACGAGGGCCATGATCCCCTTGTTCCTCCATTTGTTGTGGCGGGCGAACTGGTAATCGCCGAGCTTGATTCCGGCCTTACGGTACGGCGCCCTCTTGTCGGGTGTGGAGAGCGTCATCGCGCAGTCCATGTAGCCCACGCCCGTTTCGTAACACGTGTCGAAAATCGTCTCGTTGAAGGCGGGTTCGACGGCATTCAGCACGAAATCCGGTTTGTATTTCTCGATCAGACCTTTTAGGCTTTCCGAGTCCGACGCGTCCACCTTTTCAGGGATGAAGCGCTTTTCATTTAACTGCTTCGCGACGAGTCCGGCGCGCTTCTCGTTGTAATCCGCTATCACGACCTCCTTCGCCCAATTACCGCCTTTACCCGCGCGCTTGATAATCTGCGCGGCAGACGTACCTACTCCGCCGGCTCCGATGATAAGTAATTTCATTGTGTACCTCCTGACGGTTCAATGTTCGTTCTATAATACAGTTTTATCATCATGGCGTCCGTAAGTCAACGAAATCGGATGTTTTTTCGGGTCGCTTAGCACTACAATGAACTTTTTGGCACTTGAC
>JAISZM010000147.1 GCA_031269205.1 Eubacteriales Family XIII. Incertae Sedis bacterium
CGAAAACCGTTCACGACGTAAGCGGCTTCGGCGCCGCCGTCGCCGGACAGCACGGCGTACACGACCTCCTCCTTGCCGTATACCGCGCCCCGTGTCGGATTCGTGTCCGCCGTCCCGTCCGCGGAAGAGACGTCTGCCACCGTGTACGCCCGCACGTCGCCGCCATCGCCTGCCACGGCGTACGTCGCCGGGGCATAGAGGACGACGCATGTCAGCGCGGCGGCGAGCGCCGCCGCGCTGACAGCCGATATCGGCCTTTTCCACAGCATCTTTTTCCTCACATTCATTACCCGCTTCATTTCAACCGTTGCTCCCTTATCCGCTTCATTACTATGATCCCCCGATACGCTGTCCTTCCTCTCCGTGCGAAAGGCCCCAAAATCCCGCCCGGTACGTCGTCCGCCCTATCGCGCGGTCGCAGAACAACAGCATTGACGGCAGGAAGAACGTCACCATGACGAGCGACAGCAGCGTGCCGCGGCCGAGCAGCAGGCCAATTTCGGAAACGGCCGAGTTTGTCGCCGTGCCGTAGAGTGAAAAGCCCGCGGCCGAAAGCACGGACGCCGAAACGAGAATCGAGCGAAACGATTCCGCGAGCGCGCCGCGCACCGCCCCCGCGGCCGGTTCCCTTCGTCGCCGCTTCAGATATTTGTTCGTCAGCAGTATCGCGTAGTCGACCGTCGTGCCGAGCTGCACGGCGCTGAGTACGAGATAGCCGAGGAAGTTGATCGACTTACCCTCGAAGTAGGGTATCGACAGGTTAATCCAGATGGATGTTTCAATGGTCAGCAGCAGGATTAAGGGCAGCAGCGCCGACCTGAACGTGATGAGCAGCACGACGAATATCGACAGTATCGCGATGAGGCTTACCGTCAAGTTGTCCTTTCTCACGAGCGTGCTCATGTCGTATGAGTTGACGCTCTCTCCGAGCGACAGCGCTTCGTCCCCGTAGTATGCGCGCGCTTTCTCGTTCACCTCCCGAACCGTTCGGAACGCCTCGTCCCCCTCTGAGCGCGTGTCCGCGTACACGATAATTCTCGCGTAGTTTTCGGAATAGAAATTGTCCGTCACGTCTTTGGGAAGGAACTCCGCGGGTATGTCCGTCCCGACTTCTTCGGCGTAGGACACGACGCCCGTCACATGATCCAGTTCGCGCAAATCGTCCGAGAGCCGCTTCTCGGCCGCGGGCTCGCCGCGCGGCACGAGCAGGGCGATGATCGTATCGTCATCCGCGCCGCCTGCGCCGCCACCGTCGTCCGTCTCGCCACCGCCGCCCGCTTCGTCCGCCTCGTCCGCGCCGTCAGCCCCAGGCGACCGCTCCGCAGCGACTTCCTTCGCGTCGTAGTTATACACGAATTCCGTCTTCCCTTGGCCGAGAAAACTCGGCGCTACGACGACGGCGACGATCACAATCACGGGTACGGCCGCGAACGTGATCGCGCGTCCGATTCCCGCGAGGGCCGGCATGAACGGACGGTGTCGCGTTCTGTCTATAAATTTGTACGTGAGCAACGTCAGCACGGGCAGCAGTATCATGACGCTTGCGAAGCTCAGCGCTATACCCTTCATGAGGTTCAGCCCGAGATCCGCGCCGATGCGGAAGTTCATGAAATTCAGCGCGAAAAATCCGAACACGGTCGTGGCGGCGCTCGCGGCGACGACGGACATCGACTCCCTGACAGCGCGTCGCATGGCCTCGGCGGGGTCGTCGCAGGTTCGCCGATTCCTGTCGAAACTGTGCAGCAAGAACACGGCGTAGTCGAGCGAGCACGCGAGCTGCAATATCGGACTGACCGCGTAGGTGATGAACGAGACGTCGCCGAAGAAGATGTTCGTGCCCATGTTGATAATGATGGATACGCCGATGACGAGAAGAAAGTAAAGCGGTTCGACCCACGACGACGTGGATATGATGAGTATGGCTATGATGAGCGGAAGCAGTATCTTCAGCGCGTTCATCACCTCAGACGTGGTCGCGCCGACCATCTCCGCCGAGTTCAAGGCCTCGCCTTCCATCAACCCCTTCCCCGACGTGAGTTGTTTCGCCGCCGCGTTGACATCCTCGCCCCTGCCGTCGTCCACCGCGAGCGAGAACACCGCGGCGCCGTCCCGATAAAATTCCTCTATCGTCTTCGCTTCTCCCATCTCCAACGGGATTCCGATGTCGTATACGTCGTCGAGCCACGTGACGCTTGAGACGCCTGGAATTTCCGCGAGCCGCCCCTTCAGTTCCATCGCCTCCGCGATCGTCACGTCTTTCACTGTCAACGTAGCGTTCGGCATTGGCGTCGTGAATTCCCTCTCCATCGTCTCAAGAGCCTTCGTGGAGGGCGCGTCCGGCGGCAGGTAGCCCGCAAGGTCGTGGTTGACCGCCACACCCGGTATCATCGCGCCGAACAACACGGAAATAACGGTGAAAAGTAAGAGGATAATAATTTTGTGTCCCGTGAGAAAGTGTGTGAATTTATCCATTGCGTAAATGTTGTTTCTGCCTGTTATCGCGCCGGGTGTCATGGGGACGTATCATTTGACACCCCGCGGGTGTCAAATGATACGTCCCCATGACACTCCTTTGTATATCTTCGGCAGTCGCTGGCCGAACCGGGTCGTGACCTCATAGTTGACCGTGCCCGACAGTTCCGCTATCTCGTCGGCCGTTACGGAGAGCGCTCCGTCGGAACCGACGACGATCGCCTCGTCGTATTCCTTCACACCCGGCACGTCCGTCAGGTCGACCATCGCCTGATCCATCGTTATCGTGCCGACCAGCGGGGCGTAGACGCCGTTCACGATGACGCGCCCCCTGCCGGATATGACGCGCGGCAGCCCGTCGCTGTAGCCGAGCGGCAGTACGCCGATGAGGCTCTCCCGCTCCGTGTAGAAAGTATGCCCGTAACTGATGGGAAATCCCGCGGGAACCTTGCGGAGTAACACGATGTTGGCGCGGACGCTCATCACGGGGCGCAGGCTCACCGTCCCGTCGTTCATATCCGGCGCGGGGTATAGCCCGTACAGGGATATGCCGGAGCGCACGACCTCGTAATGCGCCTGGGGATAGCGCATGATACCCGCGCTGTTCGCAATCGTCCTGATGCTCGGGCGTATGCCCATATCGGCGAGGGATGCAACGATCCTGTCGAAGTATTCGATCTGTTTGAGCGTGAAAGAGGGGTCGTCGTCAGCCGCGGCGAAGTGCGAGAATATCCCCGCGATACGTATGCGCGGCAGGCGCGCCATGTCCGCTATTTTACGCGAGCCTTCCTCGTCAAATATGACGCCCAATCTGCCCATGCCCGTTTCCACTGCGACAAGTATGTCGACGTCCCTGTCGGACCGGGTAGACCTCGCCGTCTTCGAGAGCAGGGACGCGTCCTCGTACGAAGCGACCACGGGTATGGCCTTCAGATCCAGAAGGTCTTTCACATTCCCCCTCGGCGTAGTGTTGAGGAGGACTATCGGAGTCCTGATACCGGTCTGCCGGAGTTCGACCGCTTCCTCGAGCGTCGCAACACCGAGGTATTCGATACCTCCCTTGATGAGTTCCCACGACGTCTTCACGGCGTTGTGTCCGTAAGCGTCAGCCTTGACTGCGGCGATAAACGCGCTGTTCGGCGCAAGCGCCCGCAGTGCGCGATAATTGTCATTCAGCGCGTTAAGGTCAATCTCAACCCACGCGGCCCGTCGGGTTTCATTGTACATGAGTTGTAGTCCGCCTCATAAGTCAATCACGAAGTTTCATATTTCTATAAAATTGTACAAAACCGCTACGCGGTAGTGCAACCTTTCCGGCGTATCTGTAACGCTAAAGTATAATACCTCTCGTAGTTATTACTTATCTTGAAC
>JAISZM010000009.1 GCA_031269205.1 Eubacteriales Family XIII. Incertae Sedis bacterium
TGTGCGCGTCAGCCCCGACGAGGCGTCGTACGTGAACAGCGGGTTCAGTTCGACCTCCCCGTCCTTCATGCCCGCGATCTCCGCTATCTCGAGCACGGTTCGCGAGCCGCCCGGCAGTCTGCCGAGATGCACCATGATGTCGATGCCCTCGGTTATCTGCCGCCGGATGGCCGCAACGGGAAAATCCGCCGCCTGCAGGAACATCGCCTCAAGGCGATATAACATGCCGCGCGGCGAATTGCCGTGCCCCGTGCTGAGACTCCCCGCGTGCCCCGTGTTCATCGCCTGCACCATGTCGAGCACCTCCTCGCCGCGCACCTCGCCGACGATGATCCTGTTCGGCCGCATACGGAGACTCGCCCTGATGAGCTGCCGCATGTTCACCTCGCCCTTCTCCTGCGCGTTCGCGCCGCGGCACTCCATGCGCACGAGGTTGGCGATGCCCCGTATCTGCAGCTCCGCCGAGTCTTCGATGGTGATGATCCGCTCGTCCCCCGGTATAAAACCGGCAAGCGCGTTGAGGAAGGTGGTCTTGCCTGAACTCGTCCCCCCGCTGATGAAGATGTTGTAGGCGCACTCGACGAGCGTCGCGAGAAAATCCGCCGCCTCCTTGGTGACGGAACCGAAGCGGAGCAGGTCGCCCATCGTGATGCCCGTTTCGGGGAAGCGCCTGACCGTCAGGATCGGTCCATTCAGCGCCACGTTCTTGTTGACGGCGTTGACGCGCGAGCCGTCTTCGAGGCGCGCGTCCAGTATCGGCGACAACTCATTTATCTCCCGGTGGACGCGCGCGGCGATGCGGCGTATCAGCTCATCGAGTTCCTCCACGCTGTCAAACCTCATATCGACGCGCTCGATGCGTCCGCTCTTCTCGACGAACACGTCATGCACGCCGTTCACCATGATTTCCGAAACCTGCGGATCATCCGCCAAAGGCTGCAGTATGCCGAGTTCCCGCCGAGTGCGGCAGAACGCCGTATCGGCCGCCCTTATCCGGTCGCGTATGGTGAGCCCCCTGCACGACCGACCATGAACCGCCTCATCCTCCACATGATTCATGATCTCTCCGTCGTCCACGTTCCCGCCGCACGAGCGGATATACGCCCGCACATCCGACGTCAGCTCCGTGACCGCCTCATGATACCGATCCACAGGCGAGTCCAGGGACGGCAAACTGCCCCATCCCGCAGCGCTTTCAACAGAATTTTCGATAACATTTGATAGACCGTTCATGTATGCTCACCCGCGCCTTTCACTCACGCCGCGTCCGTAAACACATCGCTCAAAGCGTCGTCAGAAGTCGATGCCGCTTCGTCATAGGCGCCGAGTACGATGTCCGCAAGCCGCTTCACTCCCGTACCGAAAGAGGTGGCGAGCGAGAGGGATACTCGCCCCGCATCCCGGTCGAAGGCGTACGGATCCTCGCATATATCCAGAAAATTGTCCTTTTTGTCCGCGGTGTCGTCGCGCCCGTCCCCGTAATCATCATCGGCGGCGGGCGTGCGGTTGAAGACGACGACGGTCCGCGACCTGTCCACGCCCAGCTCATCGGCGAGTGACAAGAGTGAAGCGCCGCCGTCGTCCGGCGAAACCTTCACACCGCCGTGCCTCGCGACGAATACGGTAAACGAGGAACCTCCGATATACGCCGCGGCCGCGTCGCCGAACACGCCGCCCCAATCGGCTATAACCGCGTCGGGGGCCAACTCCTCCGTGACCTTCCCCATAAAACGTCCAAGCTCCGTGGCGTCAAGCTCGCGAAGCCGGTTCAAACCCGCGAAGGGAGGGAAACGCACAACCCCATAATCGTCGCGCGCCGTGTAGAGCGCCGCGGAAACGGTCGCGCCGTCTCCGTTTTCCTTCTCCCTGAGAAACGCGAACAGAAATCCCGACATATCCCCGCGCGCGGCGACGCGCCCGCTCATACCGAGAAGCGGGGATTCGACCGTCTCAAAACTCAGATACAGGACCTTTTTCCCACGATAGGCGGACAATTCGGCGGCAAGTCCGAGGGCAAGACTGCTCGCGCCCGCGCCACCGTCGACGCCTACGAAGGAAATGAAGTTCGAAGCCCCGCGGATGCCAGCGGCGCAGGAAAAATTTCCTGCGCCGCGAGCGGCTGCGTAAGCGGCCTTGACTTCCGAGCATATCCGTGAGCAACCCGCGTATTTGTCCACCAGAACAGGCTCCGCGTCGCCCCCGGCGCTGATACGCAGGACAGCCGAACCGCCGGGCGCGCCGCGGCGCGCATCGGCGGCCGCGTCACAAGGCAGATCCTCACAATCCTCGTCGACGATGAGCACACCGTCGTCCGGCGCCGCTTCCGGCGCTGCGCCCTCCAGGACGTTGACGGCAAACCCGCGCTGGGTAGCCGCAACGGCCTCCGTAAAAGCCGCGGCGTATTCTCTGTCATCGGTAACAAACGTCAATCGCATAATCTGCTTCATGGCGCATATTATACATGACTTTCCTTTTTGTGTCAATATATCAAATCTAATCTATTGAAAAAAATTTGCAGAATTTTTGCGGAAGCCCAGTTCCCTCTTCACCGCTCACAACGCGGCGTAGTCGCGGACGACGTTCTCTACGGATTCCCCCGCGTCCGTTCGGGCCAAGAGTTCGCGCGCGGGATTCGTCAGGCGTTCCGCCCGCTCGTACAGCGGCAGAAGCTCCACCTCCTCGCCGAGGCCGCGCTCCCTGAGTCCGGCCGACGCGAGGTCGAGTACGCGAATCAGCAGCCCTCGCAGCGCCTTCGCGTCGGCAAAGACGGGCAACTCGCGCCGTATGAAAAGTTTGCGCAGTTCCGCCGCGCCGTAACCGTGGTGATACATCGCCCTGTCGCTTTCGAACAGTTCACACAGCTCGTCCGTGTGCCCGAGCAGCCCGAGATGAAAGGCAGCTACCGAGAACGCGTCTCTGACGGGCTGGCAGCAGACGCTCCGAAATTCTATCGTACCCCTGAACGTCAGATCCTCGAGTTTGAACGAGCGGAGATATTTCAGGTCGTCGCTCTTCGGCGCAAAGACGATGTCGCGGTACGTGTCGGTCTCCGCGTCGAAATATTCGCCGTATACCTGACGGCGTTCGAAGTATTCCACGATGTTCACGGGTTCGAAATTGATATACTTCCCCTCCTTCTCCGTGCAGTAGATGCTTGTGGACGCGATGTACTCGAGCAGTTCGTCCACCGTCTCGGGGATCGGTTCGTACATACCGATATTGTGCGGGTTGATGCCGTGCGTGCTGTTTTCCCACAGCATGTCGCGCGCGCACAGGAGCGCCTCGTTCTCCCCGGTAAGCACGGAATTCGAAAACAACAGACCCTTTACGGGTTCAAGCAGTGAAAAAGCCCGGATCGTTTCCACGAGGCGGTAATACTGCACGTCAAGCTGTACCTGCGACGCGCTCGAGAACATCCCGTAGTCCGGGTAGGGGTGAAAGAACATCGGTATGCGGTCGCGGTATTTCGTATACTGCGAAAGGTGGTGAAACAGCATCCGGTATCTGCCGTTGGGTATCGGGACGAGGTTGTTGCGGTCACGGTAGGGGTTGACGCCGAGACCGGTGAGCGTGTGTCCGCTCTCCGCCAACGTCTTTTGAATAAAAGTGTAATAGGCCGTGAACCGCTCTTTGATTTTTCGCAGTTCCGCCTCCTTCCCGAACGAGAGCTCCAGGTTGTTGTACGAGCAGTCGTATGACAGGATGTCGTCGTTATCGAACCGTACAAGCGAACAGATCTCCTTATCCGCGTCTATGACCGCCGTATAAAACCCGAATTCGGCCTTGAAGCGTCTCGTGAGGTCGTGGACGACGCCGAAATCGACCGGTCCCCGGGAGAGGTTCAAGACGGGGAACTCTATTTCAACCCCGATGAAAACCTCGTCCTTACCGATAGTAGGGGCGATGTACTTCCCGTACAGCATCTCCCGCACTTCCTCACGCGTAAAAATATCCGCCATTTGCCACGCCCTTCTTCACTTATCACCTCTCTTATCGGCCGCGCCGGTCAGGGCAAGCGGCAGCGCGCTGTGTCGCACCGCTCCTCACAGAGCCGAAAAACCCCGGTACATCTGCCTGATATCCTCGTCGGTCTCGAAATATTCGTCTTCGTGCGACGAGCCTTCGAACACTTTCTCTCCGTCGCGGTACGCCATCACCGTGTTGAGCCTGACGGGAATCCAGTTCCTTCGGTCGAGCGGCGCGGTCGAAAAATATCTCGTACCGCCTTCCTCCGACTCGTACAGAAAGTCGTTCTTTCCCGCGTCGCCGAGCATCCGGCTTCCGTTTCGCGAATTCGCGTGTACGTACAGGAGCTCGCCATCATAGAGGATGATGTTCAATTTGTTTCCATCGGCCATCGCCTTCAACGCGCGCTCGACGACGTCAAAGCGATCCGCCGCGCTCAGAGCGCCCTTCCGTTCAGCTATCTTCCGGTCTATGCGGTCGACGATATAAAGAAGCAGACGCTCGGTATCGGTCGATCCGCTCTGCCGATAAAAAAATTCGTTGAGTCCGTCGAAATCAAAGATCGTGCCGTTGTGAATCACGTGCCAGCTCTTCCCCGTGAGGTCGGTCGCCGACAGCGGATGCGCGTTCTCCGGCTCGACTTCTCCGACCGTGGCGTAACGAATGTGGAAGATGGCGTTCTGCACGTAAAATGGAGTGGCGAGCAAGCTGTCTAGGTACTCGCTGTCGTAGGCCGGCTCCGCCTCTTTTTTTATAATATCCTTACCGCCCGTAAAATCGGCGTAACCCCAACCGTGCCGGTGGATGTAGCTGCCTTTATAGAAGTCGCGAACGACGTTATTGACCCGTATAGGGCCTTTCCCCGTCACAGCAAACAAGCGACACATTTCGTTACCCCACGTTCTTCCTTTCACAACGCCGCACCGTCGTGCTATCGTTCCACCGATCAAACACAAACGCTATCAGCAGACTCGCGCCCCTGTCCTTAATCGAGTCGTGCTAATTATATAGTTTATCTATATGTATTATATGTGTCTTGTTGCGTCTTGTCAACCGTTGACGGGGATATCTGTAGTTTTTCACTGTTCAGTGGTTAAATCGAAACTATTCACAAGATTATTGTGGATTTGACTCCGTTGCAGAAGGGATATACCGTATCCGCTCGCCGCCGAGATAAACCTGAACCACCTGGGTCGCAGCTATCTCCAACGGGTCTACCTCGAAGATGTCGCGGTCGAGAACGATGAAGTCGGCGAGTCGGCCGATCTTGATCGTGCCCTTGCGATCCTCCTCGTGCGTGCAGTAGGCGGCGTTGCGCGTGTAGAGAGACGCCGCTTCGAATACCGACAGCGCCTCCTCAGGGACGAATCCCTCCGGGGGTTCACCCGCAGCAGTCTTGCGTGTGACCGCAATCTGTATACCGAGCAGGGGGTCTGCCGTCTCAACGGGGGCGTCGGAGCCGCCGGTCAGCAGCAGGCCGTTGTCGATGAGCGTGCGGAACGCGAAGAGTCCCTTCTTGCGCTCGGGTCCTATGCGCTCGTCCGCGATGGTATACCAGTTGCGCACAAAGATCGGTTGCATGTCGAGTATGACGGGCAGTCTCTTCAGACGCTCGATCTGCTCCCTCCTCGTGACGAGCTGCGTGTGGATGATACGAAAGCGCGGATATTGTCCCGAATACTTGCGGGCCGCGGCCGACCTAAAACCGTCCGGCTCGTCGTCGAGCGGACCTGATGAGGCGACGCCCTCGTCGGAATACCCTGTCTCTTCCAGAACCTTTTCGATCGCGCCTATCACGATGTCAATGCCCCGGTCGCCTATCGCGTGTATAGCCACATCGCACCCGAAGTAGTACGCCTCCTTCGCGACCTTGAATATCTCCTCCTGAGTGTTCACGACCAGCCCAACATTGCCGGGATCGTCGCTATACGGCTCAAACAGCGCCGCCGCGCGCGCGTTCAGCGAACCATCGCTGAACAGTTTTTTCGCTCCTATCCTGATCTTGTCGTTTCCAAACCCGGATACCGCCCGATACGCTTCGTCGAGCGGGCCGGACGAATTGATCGTAACGCGAAGGGGCAGTTCACCTACTCTGTCAAGCTCGAAATACTCGTCGACGTACTCGAGGGGGTTGTCGGCGAGCGCGGAGAAGGCTTGAACGCTCGTGATGCCGCGCGCCGTGTAGTCGTGCATGTATTTGCGGAGCAGGGCCTGTCTGCCCTTCGTCGTCGTCACATTCCGCTCCACCAGATCGGAGAAATACCGCGCGTACATATCCTCCCTGATGATCCCATTGGGCTCACCGTCGTCGAAAAACTCCACGAGGCCTTCGATCTCAGGCTTGAAACCGCGGACGATCCCCCCACGCCGCAGTCCCTCACTGTTGACGATCTGTATATGAAGGCAGTAACTGAACAGGATGACGGGTCGTTCTTTCGATATCTCATCCAACTCATAGCGATTCGGGAACCTGCCCTCCGCTATATTCTCGATGTGAAGGTTTGCGCCGGTCAGCCATTCGCCATCGCTCTTCTCCGCGTAGTCCTTCATGATCTGTACGATCTCGGCGATGGATTGCGCACCGCCCAGCTCCGCGCGATCCTTGCGCTGGCAGTCCGAGATCAGATGGATGTGCGTGTCGGTGAAACCGGGCAGCACGGTCTTGCCCCCGAGATCCACGGTCTCACGCGTCGGGTATTTCAACGCCTCTTCCGCGTCGCCGACGAAGACGAATTCCCCGCGGTAGACGACGGCGGCCTCGGCGCGCTCTCCAGGCTTCTCCATCGTATAGATATTGGCGTTGACGAATGTTTTATCCGCTCTTATCATTAATTTATCCCCATTCCACTTTGGTTTTGCTATTCGTTCCCGGCAGAGCCGGGAACGAATAGCGTTTCAGCATTGATCCAACTGTATTCCCCTATGAAAATGTGAACAGGCTGTAATCGCCCAATATACCCATAGACCAGATCGGCATAAATGTCAGCATCATGAGTATTGCGATCATGACGACGATCATCGGAATGATGCGCTTGGATATGTCCACTATCGAAACGTTCGAGATTGCGGAAGCGAAGAACAGATTCGCTCCGTATGGAGGTGTGATGAATCCGATCGCGAGGTTCACCACCATGATGATGCCGAACATGATCGGATCGATGCCGAGACTCACGACGACCGGAAGCAAGATCGGCGTCAGTATGACCATCGCTGATATGTTGTCGATGAAACAACCGAGAATCAGCAGAAGCAGGTTGATCATCAGGATGATGACGACGGGATTGCTGAACCCCATGAGGCTATCGGCGAGTTTGTTCGGAATCTGCGCCATCGTCAGATAGCGGGCGAAAGCGAGCGAAAAGCCGATGAGGAATGTGGTCTGCCCGTTGATGAGAACGGTGTCCTTCAACGCCTCCCATATCAATTTTGGCGTGAGCTCCTTGTACACGAACAATCCGATAATGATGGCGTAGACCACGCCCACGACGGCGGATTCGGTGGGCGTGAATATGCCGCCGTAGATGCCGCCGAGGATGATGACGGGCACGAGCAGCGCCCAGATCGAATCTTTCAGGACGAGCAACATCCGCTTGAATTTGAACGCGACCAGCGTGCCGTAATTGTGCTTTCTCGCGGTGTAGTAGTTCACGAGCATGAGGGCGACGCCGATCATGACGCCGGGAACTATGCCCGCCATGAACATATCTCCGATGGACGCGTTGGCCACCACTCCGTATATGACGAACGGTATGCTCGGCGGTATGATGACGCCTATGGTGCCGGCCGCGGCGGTCAAGGCCGTCGCGTAGCCCTCGTCGTATTTGTTCGCTCTCATCTCGGGGATCGTGATAGAGCCAATCGACGTGACCGTCGCGGGCGCCGATCCCGATATGGCGGCGAAGAACATCGAAGCGAGGACCGTGACCATGCCTACGCTACCGCGCAGATGGCCGACGAAGGCTGCCGCCGTGTCGAGCAAGCGCCTGGATATGCCCCCGTGTCGCATGAGGTTGCCGGCGAAGATAAAAAACGGAATCGCCATGAGCGGGAAACTATCGAGACCTCCGTAACAGGCCGATGGAATTATGGTCATCGGCAGATCTGTCGTGAACCAGATCGTGATCGCCGCGGATATGCCGAGCGAAAAACCGATCGGAACACCTATCAGAAGCAACAGAAACAGACTTCCGAACATCAACAGCAGTGTCGTAGCCATTACTCGGTCACCTCCTTCATCGTAGCGTCTTTGCGCATCGTCCTGATATCGGAGACTATGTTCTGTATCAGTCTGATCA
>JAISZM010000022.1 GCA_031269205.1 Eubacteriales Family XIII. Incertae Sedis bacterium
GGCCCGGATCGCGCGGCGGACGGTCAGAGCCACGCGGGCGGCGTCATAGTCGGAGAGGCGGGCGACGTCATCGCCAAGGTTGCGGGCAGCGTCACGTTCGCCGCGTCAAACGGTTCGCCGAAGGCCGCCGCCGCGATGAACATTCAGAGGGATCTGATCGCGCTTCTCGTCCACGACCCCGCGTTTCTCGCGGATCTTCGCGGCCGTGAGCGGCAGTTCACCTCACCCGGACTCGCGCGGCTTTTCCTCGCGGTGGTAGCCGCGATAGAGGAGTCGCCGGACGGAGCGCCGGATCCGCCGGCAATAGAGGAAGCGCTTGACTCAGAGGACGCGGCCGCCCTGCGCGATATCACGAGAAGGGTCGTCATCGAGGACGATCCCGCAAGGCAGTTCGGAGAGCTGTTGGCGCAGCTCGATGAGGTCGAGCTTGAGGATCGACGGGCGCGGGTAGTCAGAGCGCGCGTGGAATTGCTGGAGGCGGACGCCTACGACAGGGAAGCCGTAGATCAGCTCACGCGTGAAATAGATGAGATAGAAAAGGAATTATCGGAAACAAGTGAAAGGATAAGAGGTTAATTTCAGATGGTAGCGTTTGACGAACATGAAGCCAAAGCGGTGGAAGCGATGGACGAGCTGATAGAGCGTTCAAAGCGGAAGGGCACAGTAACATACAAGGAGATATTTAGCGAACTGTCGGGTATGGAACTCGACAAGAATCAGATCGAGGTGTTCTATTACCGACTTTCCGACGCGGGCGTGGACATCATCTCGGAAAACGAGGACGGACCCGATGAACTTGAACTCCGTATGCTCGAATCCGAGGAAGAGGAGGAGGAAATAGACCCCGTAGCCGTCACGCCGAAGGGGGAGGTCAATCTCGAGGCCACGCTGCCAAAGACGATAACGGTGGACGACCCGGTGCGCATGTATCTGAAAGAGATCGGCACGGTGCCGCTGCTTACGGCCGCCGAGGAGGTGGAACTCGCGAAGCGTATGGAGCAGGGCGACGAGGAGGCGAAATGTATGCTCTGCGAGGCGAACCTACGTCTCGTCGTGAGCATCGCGAAACGGTATGTCGGACGCGGTATGCTCTTCCTGGATCTGATACAGGAGGGTAACTTCGGCCTTATCAAGGCCGTGGATAAGTTTCAGTGGGAGAAGGGTTTTAAGTTCTCGACATATGCGACGTGGTGGATACGTCAGGCGATCACGCGCTCCATAGCGGATCAGGCGCGCACGATACGCATACCCGTCCATATGGTGGAAACGATAAACAAACTCATACGCGTATCGAGACAGCTCCTGCAGGAGTATGGGCGCGAGCCGACGCCCGCCGAGATAGGGCGCGAGATGGAGATATCCGAAGAAAAGGTGCGCGAAGTGCTGAAGATAGCGCAGGAACCCGTGTCGCTCGAGACGCCGATCGGCGAGGAGGAGGACAGCCACCTCGGCGACTTCATTCCGGACGACGACGTGCTGAAGCCCGAGGACGC
This sequence comes from Eubacteriales Family XIII. Incertae Sedis bacterium, assembly GCA_031269205.1. Lineage (GTDB taxonomy): Bacteria > Bacillota > Clostridia > Peptostreptococcales > Anaerovoracaceae > JAIRPC01. Next base: position 1,494 of record JAISZM010000022.1, read on the forward strand.
GGCGGCCTTTCTTCTGTTGAAGGAGCAGCTGAACGACATCCTCTACACCCTGACGGATCGTGAGCGCAACGTGCTCATCATGCGCTTCGGACTCAGGGACGGCAGGTTGCGTACACTCGAGGAAGTGGGCAGGGAGTTCGACGTGACCCGCGAACGCATCCGCCAGATTGAGGCGAAGGCCCTGCGCAAGCTGCGCCACCCGAGCCGGCGGAAGAAGCTGGAGGACTATATTTGAATCGGCGTATAGTCGGCGTTCTTCGATAGTCCCGCAGTCGCTTATGGCTAAATTTACGGAGAGGATACGCGGGATTGCGTCGTACATCGACGCCGGGGAGAGCGTGGCCGACATCGGCTCAGACCACGGCTATCTGCCGATATGGCTCGCGCGCGCGGGCGTCAGCCCGCGCGTAATATTGACGGACATCGCGAAGGGTCCGCTCGCTATCGCCCGCGCCAACGCCGGGAGCTACGGCTTGACGGACTGTCGGTTAGGGGACGGGCTTGCGCCTCTGGCGCCGGGCGAGGTCGATGTCGTCGTCGTCGCGGGCATGGGCGGCGAAACGATAATTGACATCCTCGGCGCGAACCTCACGAAGACCGCGAGTTTCGCGAAGTTCATACTTCAGCCGCGCACTAAGGCTGATCTGCTGCGGTCGTGGCTGTCCGAACGCTACGAGATAGTGGCCGAGGACACGGTCCGCGAGCGCGGCCGTCCGTGTCCGATCATTGTTGTGAGTACGAGCGCCGCCTGAGAAAACGCCGTCGTTCCAATAACTTGACACCGTCTCAGTGCGCTGATGTGACTTGTTTATTTCAAAAAACCCTGTTACAATCTTTTGTAATATACCGCAAAGTGGCGAGAGAAACTTCATGCAAGAGGTGAGAGAAACTTCATGCAAGTGACGAGAGAAACTTCATGCAAGAGGTGAGAGAAACTTCTTACTGGAAAAAATTAATGAAAAGTTTTTGTGTGGAAGGCAAGAAATTGGCGCATATTTGTGACTTAGTCTATAGGGGAACATGAACGCGGACAGAAAGAAAGCGGAAACCCTTCTTGTGCGTAAAGCTGTAAAAGGCGACAAGCAAGCGTTTATCGAGTTGTACAAGCAGAATATCCAGATAATACTCTATCAGGTGGGAAAGCTGCTGTACGTGGAAGATGAAAAAATGGACGTGGCTCAGGAGGTAATCTTGAGCATGTATTCGTCCATAAGCAAGCTCAGAAATCCTGAAGCGTTCAGGACGTGGATGTACCGCATCATAGAGACGACCTGCGCAAGCCATAACGGCAAGGCGGGCAAGCGGAATTATGTGGACATCGGCGACTATGAGGATACGAGCTACGGGGAAAGACCCGCGGACGTGGCCGAAAGGAACGAGACGAACCGCATCGTGCAGGATATGATAGACGAGCTGCCGGAGAAGCAGAGGCTGGCTCTCTTCATGTACTACTATGAGGATATGAGTTATTTGCAGATAGCGAAGGCGCTCGATATCACCATCAGTACCGTCGGCACAAATATAATGAAGTCAAAGGCGACCTTGAAAAAGAACATGAAAAAAGAAAACATATTTCCCGAAAGAACGAGAAAGCTTGACTCGATGGGCTTGGTGATACTCTCCGCGTTCAAGGCCGACGTCGCGGGGACCGTGACCTCGGCGCAGGCCGAGGCGCTCATCCACGCCTGCAGCGAGAGCATGGCGGACGTCGTCACCCAGAACGTCGCCTTCAGCCACGCGGCAGCCAAGGCCGGACCCGGCTTCATGAAACCCGCCATCTTTCTTCCTGTGGCGGTCTCCGCTTCCATAGGGGCGACCGCGATCGTCGGCCACATCACAGGCGGTCTCTATGCCCCCGACGCCGTTATAAAGTTCACGGGTGCGGGTTCGCCGAGCCAGGTCAATCCCGAGAGCGCGACATTGGTAATGGACGACGGCGCGCCGGTCAGATGGAGCATCGTGGATGAGGACGGTAGATCGCTTGCGTCGGGTGATGGCACGGAGATTGGAGGGGAAACGTTTGACCTCCCCGAAGGCGATTACACCGTGGAATGGATAGTAGCGGACGGCAAAGGACGCACCGCCACCGTCCGCCGCGAGATCACCATCAACTGAGTGTCATCATATTTTGAGGGGGAAGTGTCCCCCTGAGCGGGAGCCGCCCGCTCCGGGTGTGTCACGGGGACGTATCACTTGACACCTTGGGAGCACACAAGGGACGGTTCTTTTTATGCTGAAAAAAAAGTTTCAAAATTTTTCGAAAAGAAGGCAAGAAATCCGAGGAAAGCCTGACTATATATTAAGAGCGTCAGCGACGTGCCGCGCAATATTTTGTTGGCGGAGCAATAAGCAGGGGTATTCACTGAAAAAAGTAAAAGTAAATAGAATGATTAAGACCGAAAAAACGGTTATTATTATAGAGGAATGGAATATGGCGGGAAAAGGAATGACAGGGCAACCGCCGCGGAGAGGAATGGAATATGGCGGGAAAAGGAATGACAGGGCGACCGCCGCGGAAATGAAGTGAGTAATGACAAGGCTTGTCTTGTAGGGTAACGATAACGCGTGTAGGAGTAACAGAAACGGTTGTTGGGCAGAAAAAGAAGTCATTTTGTGGAGTAATTAGGGGGTCAACAAATGTCTGGTAATAGCAAAGAACAAAATCGTGTAAGTACGATAATGAGTCACATCGGTGGGGTAGGCGCGGGACGCGGGAGCAAAAGCGGCGTCGCCCTTCTCGGGTTTAAGGTTTTCGTGCTCTTCCTCGCTTTCGCGATGGTAGCGACCGTCGCGATACCGACCCTGGTATTGGGAAGTTCTTCCAGGGGGGGGGGTGAGCAAAATACTCCAACTTTCACGGTCCTGACGGACGCGGAACAAAGTGGCGACGCAAGCCCATCGAACGAGACCATACCAGACGACAGCAACACCCCAGTCATTCCAGATGATAACGAAGATGTCATTCCAGACGACGAAGCCGATCCAAAATCCCCTGACGACGAAAACAGCGAAAACAACGCGGGCAATGGCGACGACACCAACGACAGCACCGACGACACTTCCGTAATTCCGGGGGATCGCGAAGCGGCGAACCCGGAGTCCCCTGACACCGACACCGA
>JAISZM010000086.1 GCA_031269205.1 Eubacteriales Family XIII. Incertae Sedis bacterium
CCCCTCCATATACCTTTTATTCCTCTGGGTCCCACCCCACAATAACCCCCCGCTGTTGTGTTACCCCTAATTCGGGGGGGGGGGGGGGGGGCGCAGAAATATGCTGACCTGACCACCCGCATTTTCTCCGCGCGCGCTGGACGCTCACACGTCGGCACGGACGCGAAGTCCGCGCCTTTTTTGCGCCCGAAGAAGGGCTTCACCCTCGTGGAGCTAATCGTCGTCATCGTCATCCTCGCGATACTCGCCGCCATCGCCATCCCGGCGCTGACGGGATATATCGACAAGGCGCGGGACAAAGAGTACATCGCCAAGGCCCGCGATGTGTCGGTAGCCATAAAGACGGTGCTGAACGAAGCCTACGCCTCAGGATCTGTCGACAGCCTTACTGAAGAATGGAAGGGGAGCTTTACAACGGGCTGGATATATGGGAAAAGTGGCAACTATGCGCACTTTCCCATAGATTTAGTTTCGTTCAAGATATACGGCAACCAAGTAGAATACTACAGACAGGCGGCGGCTTTGATGGGAGAGGCTTATCCGGCATCGAGCGCTAGTGGGTTTTGGGTTTATTATACTGTCGCCAAGCGGGGCTCCGGCGCCACGGCGGCTACGGCCGACGGGTTTCGCTTCGAGTTTTTTCCGGATGGGCGGGTCACGGGCAAGCCTGAAATTGCTGTTACTTACAAGTTAGAAAGGTTCAATTTGTCAGAGCCAACGTATTCGGCATTTTCTACGACTATTATCAATCAAGCCGTTTACAACCCAAACACCGGCTACGAGGTATACAAATTCACTTACAACTTATAATCAGGCACAGTAAAAGCAAGTGCGCCTCCCCGGACAGCAGCGCCGAACAATGACAAATCTGAATCCACTGCCGTAATCAGCCTTCGTCGTCAAAAAGCGTGTCGGCGGCGGTACCGCCTCATCTGATAGTTGGGCGCTCCGCGCCCTTGCCCCAAGCGCGGACATCCTCCCTTCTGTCAATGGTGGGCACTCAACGCGCAATGACGGGGTTTTCACACAGTCTGCAGTCCCCTTTCTGTCTGGAATCTTGCTGCTTCGCTCACGGCGAAACTCGAAAGGCTCGCGCTACCTGCCGGCCGCTGACTCCGGCCACTCGCTCTTTGACTTCACCTTCGTCTCGAGCGTGATTCCGAGCTTCGCGGCTTCCTCAAAGTAGTAGTCTATCTGTTCCTCCGTTATCATGTCGGAGCTGATGAGACCTTTTTGGCCGTATTTGTCGTTCACGAACATCTTCGTGAATAGGGCGCCTCCCTGCCCTGTCAGGTACATCTCGGCCGTCAGGCCGGAGCGCGCGAAGGAGTCGGCGAGGCCGGGCGCGAACACGTGCGTTTCGACGAGGATATCCTCGCCGCCCTTTCGCCCATAGGCTTCGACGACCATACAGCCCGTGTCGGAGACGAGACCCTCGTCCAGTATCTCCGCTATCTCAGCGCGATACTTCGGCGCGGGCGGGAGGTGTTTCAATATTACGGAGAAGGGCGAGACGCTGACGCCGTCAACTTCCTCAGCAGACTTGAACAGCAGACCCGCGCGGTACAGCGGCTTCGCGAAGTCAAAGCCCGCGCCGCCGTATTTGAACCAGACGTTTTTCACTCCTTTGAAATACGCGTCCCTGTTGAACCAGTAGTGTACCGGCTCGTCGTGGCAGTGCTCGCCGAGGGTGACGGAGCCGGTTCCCATGTAGGCGTATTCGCGCGTTATCGGGAGTCCGAAGGCCGGCGTGCGGACAAGCTCTCCGTCCACGACCGCGTAGGCTTCCTCGCTCATGTCGCTCAGCGCTGTGACGGGCGACCACCAGAACGGGAGAAAGCGCTTCGCTTCGACGCCCTCGTAGACTATGTTGTAGATCGTGTCGCAGGCGTCCAACTCCCGCACGGCGAGCCTCGTCGCCGCGCAGATGAGTCCCGGCGCTGAGCCTGTGCCGACGACGGCGAGCCGTCCGGCCGCCTCAAACTTCGGCCCGTATTCGTCGTAGAGCACCTTGATGCTGTCGATCCAGTTATCCGCGAGCGCGTCGGTCGCGGCGAAGTCCTGATAGTTCGCCCCGACTTCAATCGCCGCGTCGAGCACATTGCCGTGCCACCTGAGCGGCAGGCCGTTCACTATCAGGTCGGCACCCGCTGCCGCTGCCACGATGCTGCCCTTGTCGGCCGCGTCGACCGTGACAGAGACGCCCTTCTTCAGTCCCGCGGCGACGCTCTTCGCCGCCTTCGCGTCGTAATCCGCGCAGACGATCCTATCCACGTTCGGCTCTTCGTCCATGCGCTGCGCAACGGTGGAACCTTGCGCGCCCACGCCGAGAATCAGTAATGTTTTACCCATAATAAATACCTCCTGTACACCTTGACCAATCGATTCGCTCTGTAGGTATTTTTTTGGTTCTCATCTCCAATCCCGCATAAAGGCGCTATTAAACAAAGTGGCTCATTTCGCTACATTATAACATGCTATTACCCCGGCGGCTTCCTTGACGTTTCGGCAGCGGGTGATGTATTATAAGTATCGGGTACTATCAACGTGTTGCTGATGGTAACTTTGAAGTGAAATGACGTGATATGATCGGTGAGTTGTACGTTCAGCTTGGGATTGACGCCTCCGATAGAGTCCTGCCCGATCCCGGTGTTTTGTGAGTATTGACTATGATTTATTTGGACAACGCGGCGACGACCTGGCCCAAGCCCGTGGGGGTGTATGAGGCCGTTTCCGACGCTCTGATGAACAAGGGCGGCAATCCGGGCCGATCAGCGCACAAGACGTCGGTGGCGGCCGGGAAGGTGCTGGACAGCGTGCGCTTTTCGCTGGCCAGGTTGCTGGGCGTGAGGGATCCGAACCGCATCGTCTTTGCCCTGAACGCTACGGACGCGCTGAACCTCGCTATCGGCGGCGTGCTGTCGCCCGGCGACCACGCGGTTACAAGCTCCATGGAACACAATTCGGTCACGCGACCGCTTGAACATATGGCAAAGGGCGGGTTGGAATACACGCGGATCCGCATGGATCCCGTCGCCGGCGTAGACCCGCGAGACGTGGAGAAAGCCCTGCGGCCGAACACGAAACTCGTCGTTCTGACCCACGCGTCGAACATCGCGGGCACGGTAAACCCCGTCGCGGACATCGGAGCGCTGTGCCGGGAGCGCGGCGTCTTCTTCCTCGTCGACGCGGCGCAATCCGCAGGTTCGTTGCCGATAGACGTCGAAGCTATGAACATAGACCTGCTCGCCTTCCCCGGCCACAAGGGTTTGTTCGGGCCGACCGGCACGGGCGGCCTGTATATCGCCGAAGGCGTGGACGTAAATCCGGCGCGATACGGCGGCACGGGTGTCTTTTCGGAATTTCCCCTGCAACCGGATGAGCTGCCGTTTCGCTACGAGTCGGGCACACAGAACTTCCACGGACTCGCCGGCCTTGACGCCGGTGTCCGCTTCATCGCTGACAAGGGGACAGACGCGATTCACTCCCATGAACTGCGGTTGGTGAATCTGCTGACAGACGGCCTTCACGACATTCCAGAGGTGACGGTCTACGGCCCGCCGCCCGGGGCAGAGCGCGCGGCCGTCGTCTCTCTCAACATAAAGGGGATGAACTGCGCGGAAGCGGCGCTCATACTCGACGCGTCGTTCGATATCGCGATACGCTCGGGTCTGCACTGCGCGCCTGACGCGCACCGCACGCTCGGTACTTTTGAACTCGGCGGAACGCTTCGCGTCAGCCCCGGTTTTTTCAACACGGATGAGGATATCGCGCGTTGCGTGGAAGGGATAGCCGAGATCGCGCGCGAAGCGTAGGATGGGGAGAGTCATGGCGGGATGGGAGCGTTACAAAAGGCAGATCACGTTTGAGGGCATCGGCGAGGAAGGGCAGCGAAAACTCTCCGAGGCGCGCGTGTGCATCATCGGCGTCGGAGCGCTCGGAACCATCATCGCGAACAGCCTCTGCCGCGCGGGAGTGGGGTTCTTGCGCGTGATCGACCGGGATCACGTCGAGGAGACGAATCTTCAGCGACAGATACTGTTCACGGAGCGCGACGTGGCGGAATGCCTTCCGAAGGCCGTCGCCGCGGCGAACCACTTGTCGTCAGCGAATTCCTCCATCACGATCGAGTCCGTCGTAGACGATGTGAACGCGTCGAACATAGAGCGCTTCATCGGGGATGTGGATCTGGTGATGGACGGTTCCGATAATTTCGAGACGAGATTTCTCATCAACGAAGCCTGCGACAAGCACAAGATTCAATGGATATACGGTGGCGTCGTGGCGAGCGGCGGCGCTACGATGAACGTTCTGATGGAAGACGACACGCCATGCTTTCGGTGCTTCATGCCGGAGATGCCGGAAGCCGGCGCCTATCCCACCTGCAACACGGTCGGCGTCATCAACCCGATAACGGGCATCGTCGCGTCATATCAAGCAGCCGAGGCCATGAAGATACTGACGGGCGCCGACGGGGTGTCGCGGCACTATCTCGCCCTCGACGTATGGGAGAACATTTCGAGCTATATAGAAGTCGAAAAGAACCCCGATTGCCCCGTCTGCGTACGCGGCGAGTACGCGCTTTTGGATAGTCCGGTCGCCTCATACGCGGCCAGCCTGTGCGGACAGGACTCGTGGCAGATCATCCCCGAGGGTCGGCGCTCGGCTGATTTTGACGCGTTGGCCGACAGACTCGCGCGCCTGGGAGAGGTCAAAGTCACCAAATTCCTCATGCGCTTCGACGGCGACGGCGTTTCGTTCAGACTGTTCCCCGACGGCAGAGCTATGATCGACGGCGCGGAGGACGAATCCGCCGCGCGAAGAATATACGCGGAGTACATCGGGGCGTAGCGCAGACCACAGGATGGTGTGGGCAATCTGAAAAGAGGGAGCGAATGGAAGTCAATTTTAAACTGATAGGAACCATGAAGTTCATTGCCACGGTCGACGGGAAAAGCGAGGTGACGCGCGAAATCCCCGACGGCGGCACGGTTGAGGACGCGCTTCGCGCCATAGGAATAGACCGTCAAAAGACGGCGCAATTTCAATTCGCCGCCGTGAACGGGAAGAAGGTCGAACTGGACTACGTGCTACAACCCGGAGACACCGTCAAGGTATTCCCGCGTTCGTTTGGGGGATAGAGCGAAGTTTTGGTTTGAGAATTGGATGTTTTTCATAGAGTCTGATCCCTCACCCATCAACCCATTTTGTGAAGTAATGTTATCAGATCCGTCGGCGCGTCTATTGTGTGATCCGGTTCGGCCGCCGTGTCGCCATAGCTTTCATCCGTCGCTACGGCCCAAGCGACGCGTACGGATATGAGGCCGGCGTTGTGGCCGCCGATGATGTCGTTTTGGCTGTCCCCTACGAGGATCGCTCTTTCCGCGGAACTGCCGAGTTTGTCGAGCGTGAACCAGATGTGTTCCGGCGCGGGCTTGTCCTTCGGAGCTTCGCCGACCGCCACAACGGCGCCGAAATACTTCTCTATGTCGAATTGGCGCAGCCCTATTTCCGTCGTGTGCCTCAGGCGGTTCGTCACGAGACCAAGCTCGTAACCCTCAACGCTCAACACCTCAAGCATCTCCTGTACGCCGGGGAACAAGCGTATCATTTCGGTAAAGTGTTCGTGATGAAACTCCCGATAGGCACCCACTACGAGATCGGGATCGTGACCGGGGAAAAGGTTGGCCACGGTGTACAGGATAGGTTCGCCGAGCGTCGCCGTGAGCGTGTCCGTCGGGAACTCGCGGCCAAGCAGTCCGCGCGCGGCGTACTGCCACGACGCCATCACGGCCTCGTTCGTGTCCATGAGCGTACCGTCGAAGTCAAAGACTACCGTGTCGATGTTGCGCTTGGGTTTATCAGTCACGCTGTTTCAACTTTTCATTTATGAACAGGTCTATATCGCCATCCATAACCGCCTGCACGTTGCCGTTTTCGGCGTTTGTGCGGTGGTCCTTCACAAGCGAGTAAGGATGGAAGACGTAGGAGCGTATCTGGCTGCCCCAGGCGATCTGCCCGTAGTCGCCCTTCAGTTCGTCGAGGCTCTCCTTCTGCTCCTTGCGCGCCAGTTCGTAGAGCTTGGATTTCAGCGCCTTCATCGCGACATCCTTGTTCTGATGCTGTGAGCGCTCGTTCTGGCAGGTTACGACGATGTTCGTCGGCAGGTGCGTTATCCTGATGGCGCTGTCCGTCTTGTTGACGTGCTGGCCACCCGCGCCGCTCGAACGGAACGTATCGACGCGTATGTCGTCCGGGTTTATCTCGATGTTGATGTCGTCGTCTATCTCGGGCGTCACGGCTACGGACGCGAAGGACGTATGTCTGCGCGACGAACTGTCGAAGGGCGAGATGCGCACGATGCGGTGTACGCCCTGCTCGTTTTTCAGATAGCCGTAGGCGTACTCCCCCTCGACAAAGAACCTTGCGCTCTTTATGCCCGCGACCGTGTCGTCCTGCAGATCGAGCATTTTCGTCTTGTAGCCGCGGCGCTCGGCCCACCTGAAGTACATGCGCAGCAGCATCTCGGCCCAGTCCTGAGCGTCCGTGCCGCCTGCTCCCGCGTTGATCTCGACGTAGGCGTTGTTCGGATCGTACTCATCGCCGAGCAAGGTGCGTATGCGAAGGCTTTCGATGTCCGCGTTCCACTTCTCGTAGCCCTCTTGTATCTCGGGGACGAGCGATGTGTCGTCCTCCTCGTCGGCGAGGGATATCATGACTTCGACGTCGTCGAGTTCCGCGACGAGGCTGTCGTAACCCTTGACCTTGCCCTCGACGGACTTGCGCTCCTTCAGCAATTTCTGCGCCGCCTCGTGATCGTCCCAGAATCCGTCCCGTTCGCTCTCGGAGGTTATCTCGGCCAGCCGTCCCGCGAGCGCGTCATAGCCGAGCGCTGAGCGCAGCTCCGCGAGCGCAGCCTTAGCTCCATCCATCTCATATTTTATCTGTTCTAACTCTATCATAAGAATTAACCGCCTGACGTGACATCAGGCGGAGTAACCGCCTTTCACAATGCGGAGCAATGAGCGCATCATATCACCTACGCGTTCTTCCCGCAACAGTTTTTGTATTTTTTGCCCGAGCCGCAGGGGCAGGGGTCGTTGCGGCCCACCTTGGGCTTGGAACGCCTGACGGTCTCCTGCCTGCCGTCTCGGTCGGGGACGTCCACCTGTTCGGGCGCGCCCTCAAACTCTCCGCCCGCGCCGTCGTCCGTCGCCGCGGCGATGAAATCCTCGGCCCGTTCGTCCTTCTTTTCCTGCCCGCCCGACGCGACTTTCTTGCGCTCGCGCTTCGTCTCCACCGTCACGTTGAAGCAGAACATGACCGTCTCCTCCTTGATGGACTCGGTCATGAGTTCGAACATATCGAAGCCCTCCTGCGCGTACGCGGCAGCGGGATCCTGTTGTCCGATGGCGCGAAGTCCTATGCCGTGGCGCAGCTGATCCATCGCGTCTATATGGTCCATCCACTTGCTGTCGATGACTCTGAGAAGAATCATGCGTTCGAGATCGCGCATGACCTCCTCGCCTATCTCGCTCTCCTTTTCCTCGTAGAGTTTCACGAAATCGCTATAGACGTCCTCCTTCAGTATCTCGGGGGAGAGCGCCGCGAGCTCTTCCTCGTCGTAGGAGCGCGGCTTGTACTTCCGGCTGATGCGCGCGAGGGACTCGTGCAGATGGTCGAAGTCCCATTCCTCCGCGAACCGCAAGCCCATGACGGCGTTATCGACGGCCTCGTTCGTGAGGTCCTCGAGCATGGCCATGATGCGGTCCCGCATATCGGCGCCCTCAAGCACCATGCGCCGATCCGCGTATATGACCTCGCGTTGTTTGTTCATGACGTTGTCGTACTGGAGCACGTATTTGCGGATGCCGAAGTTGCGTCCTTCGACCTTCTTCTGCGAGTTCTCTATGGACTTCGTGAGGATGCCCGCTTCGATGGGTTCGCCCTCCGCGACGCCGAGCCTTTCGACTATGGTCTGCATACGTTCGCCGCCGAAGAGACGGAGCAGTTCGTCCTCCATAGAGATGAAAAACTGCGTCGATCCGGGATCGCCCTGACGTCCGGATCGGCCGCGCAGCTGGTTGTCTATGCGCCGCGACTCGTGCCGTTCGGAGCCGATGATGTGCAGGCCGCCGAGTTCGACGACCTTGGCCTGCTCGTCCGCGCGCTCGGTCTTGTACCTGTCGTACAGTTCGGTGTACACGCGGCGCGCTTCTATCAAATCCTCGTCTTCCAGCGGAATAAAGCTCGCCGCGTAGGAGATGGTCTCCTCATCGTAGCCGTTATTCGTCATCTCTCGTTTGGCTTCGAAGTCGGGGTTACCGCCGAGGATGATGTCAGTTCCGCGACCCGCCATATTCGTGGCTATAGTGACCATGCCGAGACGACCGGCCTCCGCGACTATCTTCGCCTCCTTATCGTGCTGTTTCGCGTTCAGCACGTTGTGCCTGACGCCCCTCTTCTTCAGCATGTCGGATATGGCCTCCGACTTCTCGATGGATATGGTGCCCACGAGTACGGGCTGCCCTATCTCGTGAGCGCGCTCTATGTCGTCCGCGATGGCCTCGAACTTGCCGCGCTCGGTCGAATAGATCGAATCCTCCATGTCGACGCGGACGACGGGTTTGTTCGTCGGAATGACGACGACGTTCATGTTGTAGATATCGAGGAACTCCGGCTCCTCCGTTTTGGCCGTACCGGTCATACCCGCAAGCTTTTGATACATGCGAAAATAGTTCTGTATCGTGACGGTCGCGAGCGTCTTCGACTCTTTCTTGACCTTCAGCCCTTCCTTCGCCTCAATGGCCTGATGCAGTCCCTCGCTGTACCGGCGACCGAACATAAGACGGCCCGTGAACTCATCGACAATGATGATCTCGCCGTCCTTCACGACGTAGTCGACGTCGCGCTTCATGAGGTTGCGCGCGCGGAGAGCCTGATTGACGTGGTGGTTCAGCTCCATGTTCTCGGGGTCGGAGAAATTGTCCACGCCGAAGTAGCGTTCGGTCTTTTCCACGCCCATCTCGTTGAGGTTGATCGTCTTGTCCTTCTCGTCCATCGTGAAATCGATGTCGCGTTTGAGTCCGGCGACGTATTTGTCAGCTTTGCCGTAAAGATCCGTCGACGTCTCACCCTGACCCGAGATGATGAGCGGCGTGCGCGCCTCGTCTATGAGTATGCTGTCCACCTCGTCGACGATGGCGTAGTTGAGCGGCCTCTGCATGAGGTCCTCCTCGTAGATGACCATGTTGTCGCGCAGGTAGTCGAAGCCGAACTCGTTGTTCGTGCCGTAGGTAATGTCCGCGTTGTAAGACTCCTTGCGCTCTTCGGAGCTGATGCCGTGAATGACGCAACCGACCGAAAGGCCGAGGAAGGAATAGAGCTTGCCCATCCACTCCATGTCGCGCTTGGCCAGATAGTCGTTGACCGTGACGACGTGGACGCCCTTGCCGGACAGCGCGTTCAGATAGGCGGAGAGCGTCGCGACCAAGGTCTTGCCTTCGCCCGTCTTCATCTCCGCGATCCGGCCCTGGTGTAGCACGATACCGCCGATGACCTGCACCTTGAAGTGCATCATGCCGAGGCTTCTGCGCGAAGCCTCTCGGCATACGGCGAAGGCTTCGGGCAGGATGTCGTTAAGCTCCTCGCCTTCCTCCTGTACGCGCCGCTTGAACTCGTCCGTCTTCGCGCGCAGAGCTTCGTCCGTGAGCGTCGCCGTCGCGTCCTCGAGCGCCATGACGAGGTTTGCTGTTTTCTCCACCTTGGCGACTTCCCTCTTGTTCAGGTCGGGAAGCACCTTCTCGAAAAAACCCATTCTATTCCTGCCTCTCTGTCAGATGCCCGCGTCCTTTTTCAGCGCGGCCGCCTTGTCCGTCTTTTCCCACGGCAGATCGAGGTCGGGGCGTCCGAAGTGTCCGTAGGCCGCCACCTGCCGATAGATCGGCCTGCGGAGTTTCAGGTTTTTGATGATGGCCGCCGGGCGGAAGTCGAAGCGCTTTTTCAGCAACTCTTCGATCTTGTCGTCCGCGATCTTGCCCGTGCGCCATGTGTCGACGTGTATTGAGAGCGGTTCGGCCATACCTATCGCGTAGGACAGCTCTATCTCGCACACGTCCGCGATGCCCGCAGCGACGATGTTCTTCGCCGCGTAGCGCGCGTAGTAGCAGGCCGAGCGGTCGACCTTCGTCGGGTCCTTCCCCGAGAACGCGCCGCCGCCGTGCTTCGCGTATCCGCCGTAGGTGTCCACGATGATCTTGCGTCCCGTCAGTCCCGAGTCGCCGGCCGGTCCGCCGAGGACGAAGCTGCCCGTCGGGTTCGTGTAGAACTTCGTCTTGTCGTCGAGGAGCTTCTTCGGTATCGTCGGCACGACGACCTTGTCCCACAGGTCTTTGTGTATCTGCTTCTGCGTGACGTCCGGGTCGTGCTGCGTCGATATGAGTATCGTGTCGATGCGCGCGATCTTGTCCCCGTCGTACTCAACCGTCACCTGCGTCTTACCGTCGGGCCGCAGGTATTTCAGCCTGTTCTTCTTGCGTACATCCGTGAGCTTCAGCGCGAGTTTATGAGCGTAGGCTATCGGAGCCGGCATGAGTTCCGGCGTCTCCTTGCACGCGAACCCGAACATGATGCCCTGGTCTCCCGCGCCCTCTTGAAGCAAGTTGTCGGCGTTTCTTTTGCCGCGGAATTCGGCCGCAGCGTTGACTCCCCGGCTGATGTCGGGAGACTGCTCGTGCAGCGAGGTCAAGACGGCAACCGTCTGAGCGTCGAAGCCGTATTCGGCCTTCGTATAGCCGATGTCTCTGATGACGTCCTTGATGATGCTCTGGATATCGACGTATGACGTCGTCGTTATCTCACCGACGACTATCGCGAGACCCGTCGCCACCATCGTTTCGGCCGCGACGCGCCCCTGCGGATCCTCCCGGTAGATCGCGTCCAGTATCGCGTCGGATATTTGATCGCACACCTTGTCGGGATGTCCCTCTGTAACCGATTCTGAGGTAAAATATCTCTTTGCCATTTTCTCCTTCTTTCCTGATTCATAGATAAATACCGGATACGGGGCCGCAAAAACAGCCCTCTCATCCGCAACTCTCTTCCCAAACGCCGCGAAAGCGTTCAGGTTATATTATACATTAATTGAGGCTGACTTGCAGAACCTGTGCGGGACTCATGCCAATAACATCGTCACGGTGAGTGCCGTGGAACCTCTATTTGATCAGCTTATAGACCGTGATCTCGCCGTCTTTCGCCTTGTATCGGTCGAGTTGGGGCACGATGCGCGTGAAGTGCTCCGTCTTCATGTGGGCGTCCAAAGCCTCGGCGCTCTCCCACGTTTCGATGAACGTCACTTCGTCGGGATCGCTCGTCGATTGGTACAGCTCATAGCTGACGCAACCGGATTCCTTGCGGGTCTCGCCGATCAGTTCATCCATGAGGTTCAGCGCCTCGTCCTTCGCGCCGTCCTTCAGATAATTCCTCGCCACCACTTTAATCATTGCACATTGCCTCCTTTGACCCCATCACTATTTCATTCGCGCGGATATGACGCGGTCATGCCCGGCGATATCAGGCGTGACCGCTACGCGCACGTAGTTGCCGTTCTCCCGAAAAAGCGTCGTGACGTCGTGCGCCTGATCGTAGCCGATCTCGAAGAACACCGCTCCCGTCTTGCGGAGGAACGTCGGCGCGCCATCTATGATACGTCGATAAAAGTCGAGTCCGTCCTCGCCGCCGTCCAGGGCGGTTATCGGTTCGTGTTCGTATATCTCCCGCTGCAAGGTCGGCAGAACGGAAGTCCTGATGTACGGCGGGTTGGAGACGATCAGATCCCATTTCGAACCGGTGAATCCCGTTTTAAAACCATCGAACACATCGCTGCGAGTGAACCTGATCTGCCCTTTCACGCCGATGCGCGATGCGTTCCTCTCGGCAACGGCGAGCGCTCCTTCGGAAATGTCGGACGCCGTCAGCTTCAGTGACGGGAACTTCTTCGCGAGGCTTATCGCGATGACGCCTGAACCCGTACCGAGATCGAGCGCGGTTTTTGCGGACTTGTTGTCCTTCAGATAGGCGGAGACTTCGTCGGTGAGCAACTCGGTCTCGGGCCGTGGTATGAGCACGTTCTCATCCACATAGAAACGCCGCCCTTTGAAATCCTGTTCGTTCGTCAGATACTGCGTCGGCGTACCCTCCGCGCGCTTCTGAACCATCGCAAAGAAAATCTCCGCGTGATCGTCGTCGACTTCTTTCGCCCAGTTCATGAAAATCTTCTGCGGGTCGTATTTGATCGCGTGGCTGAGCAACATCTCCGCGTCAACCTTGTAGTCGGCATCCCCAGATTCACGCAGGATATTCTCAGCAACCGAAATTATTTCTTTGATTTGCAGTCCCATAAGTAAGTATATTCTATCATGCGAAGGTGATTAAAACCAGATATCCTTCGCGCGTCGAACTCTCAGGCTCTCTCAGGGTTACCGTTCAGTCCCCCGCTCGTGCGGCGGCAGGTTCTCCGCTATCCTCAGGTTCATCCCCCTGTTCCTCCGCCGCCTCGGGCATAGGGCGGCCGTCCTTGTCGCAATAACCTTCGAATGTCGGCTCGCTCTCATCCACGAGAACGGCCTTCATCGCCGCTATCGCAACTTCGAGCTGTTTTTCATCGGGACGCAACGTGGTCAGCTTCTGGAGCAGCAATCCGGGAACGCTGAGTATCTTGACGACGGGAGAGGAACTGCTACCCGCCCACCTCAGCAATTCGTAACTCAGACCCGCGATGACCGGGACGAGGACGATGCGCGAGATAATGCGCGGAACGAGGTCGGGCCACCCAAGCAATGAGAACAGCAACAGGGCGATGACCATGACAAACATGAGAAAGCTCGTGCCGCAGCGCGGGTGTAGCGTCTCAAATTTTTGGCAGTTCTCGGGTGTCAGTTCGAGTCCGCTCTCGTAACAGTGTATGCACTCGTGCTCGGCGCCGTGAAACCTGAATACCGTCTGTATGTCCTTCATGCGCGATATCGCCGCGATGTAGAGGATGAACAGAGCGATGCGCAAACCGCCCTCTATGAAATTCAGCGCTACCGCGTTCTCCGTAACGTTTCCGAACAGGTTCATCACCCACGTGGGGAGTACGATGAATACACCGACGGTGAACACGACGGCGATGACGACCGCTACGATGAGCACAAAACTCATGGCCGCCCCTTCTCCAAAGGTTCTTTCGAGCCAGCGGGTAAACCTGTCCTCCTGTATGAGACCCGCGGACTCGCCGGAATCCGTCGCCGCATCGGTTGACGCCAGATCCTGCCCTGCGGTTTCGCCGCCGGGCGACTCGGAATGGCGGTCTGGTTTTGTGTCGTCGGCCGACGCCGCTTCCGTCTCCACGTCGTCCGATTCCGCGTTTGTTTTCACCTCATTATCGTGCGTTTCGTCGGATACATCCTTCTCGTCCCACGCGCCGACAGCCTCGAGCATCTCGGCCGACTTCATGAGCGAACGTACGCCCGTGACGAGCGAATCGACGAAGATGAGTACGCCGCGCACGATGGGAACATCGTACCAACGCCCCCGATGTTTCAGTTTGGCGGTCGATATATACAGCTGGTCTGAAGGCGTACGGACGCAGAGAGCGGTTCTGTCAGCGCCCTTCATCATGATACCTTCCATGACCGCTTGTCCGCCGATCTTCGTGGGGTTGGCGTCCTCTATGAAGATTTTTTTGAAATCCATCTGCCTATGCGCGTTCGTTCTCGAGAAGTTTGCCCATTATCTTTATGAAGTCGGCGTTGCTGCGCGTATGGGTGATGTGATCGATGATCATCTCCGTGACTTCCTGCGTACCGAGGTTGGACATCGCGCGCCGCATGAGCCATATGGCGTCGAGCTCATCCTGATCCATGAGCAGATCCTCGCGGCGTGTCCCTGATTTGTTCAGATTTACGGACGGGAATATGCGCTTTTCCGACAACTTGCGGTCGAGGTGAAGTTCCATATTGCCCGTTCCCTTGAATTCCTCGAATATGACCTCGTCCATGCGGCTGCCCGTTTCGACGAGAGCGGTCGCGAGTATCGTAATGCTGCCGCCCTCCTCTATGTTGCGCGCCGCGCCGAAAAACTTTTTCGGTTTGTGCAGGGCGCCCGGATCAAGGCCGCCCGACAGCGTGCGCCCCGACGCGGGAACGACGAGGTTGTACGCGCGAGCGAGACGCGTTATCGAATCAAGCAGTATCACCACGTCCCTGTGGTGCTCCGCAAGGCGCTGCGCGCGCGCGAGCACCATCTCGGCGACCTTCACGTGATTCTGCGGCAATTCATCGAAAGTCGAGTATATGACCTCTCCCTTGATCGAGCGCTGCATATCCGTGACTTCTTCGGGACGCTCGTCGATAAGCAGCACGATCATCTCGCACTCAGGGTGCGTCTTTTCTATCGTGTTCGCGACGTTCTTCAGAAGTACGGTCTTGCCGGCCTTCGGGGGAGATACGATGAGTCCGCGTTGGCCCTTGCCAATGGGGGCAATCAGGTTGATGAGCCTTGTCGCTATGTTCTTCGGACCGTCTTCGAGATTGATGCGCTCATTCGGGAATATCGGAGTGAGGCGTTCAAACGAGGGTCTGTGTATCGCGACCTTCAGGTCGTCGCCGTTGACGTCGAACACGTAGAGCAACGCGCCGAACTTCTCCCCGTCGTTCGGTCTGCGCGCGACACCCTTGATCTTGTCGCCCGTTTTCAGGTTGAAGCGCCGTATCTGAGCGGGCGCGACGTAGATGTCGTCGCTGCTCGACAGGTAGTTCTCGAATCGCAAAAACCCAAATCCGCTCTCGGCGAGTTCGAGTATACCCTCGACCTCGTAGCGGTTTTTGTACTTCTCGTCATCCTCCTGGATCTCGCCCCCTGAAGGCGTGGACGCCGTTGACGGCGCGGGCTGAACGCCACCGTCTCCGTCGGTTTTCTTAATTCCCTGAGCGCCCTGCGCGGGAACGCTCCCTTCGATCGCGCCGCCGTCAGCGTCGCCTGCCGCGACCCCGCCCGCCGAGGGCAACACCGCGTACTTCTCGGACGGAGACGGTATATCGGACGTAGCCGGCGCACCGCTCGTATCGTACGCACCGTTCCCGCCGCCATCAGCGGCATCCGGTCCGTTGATAAGAACCTCGAGCAGCTCCTTCTTCTTCATGCGTTCGTAACCCTCGATGCCGAACGCCTTCGCGATTTCCCTTATCTCGGCTACCTTCTTCGAGCGCAGGATGACCTCTTCCATCTTCCCCAATATTTCTTCCATGTTAATCCCTTTCGCGGCTACCAAGCCGCAATCCCTACTTCTACAATGCCGTTGACGGTTGTCTTAACCGACCGTTATTAAAATCCCTATTGCCTTATCGTTGTTTCCGATATCTCAGTCTGTTGTTGGAATAATCTTCGATTCGATAAGATATATACTGCGGAACTCCCAATCGATCTCTGCCGCGCGTCCTGTCTTGATCGACGCTCATTCGGCGACCCGCCAATGACAGGCATTTCCTTAAATACTTTATGAATTATAACACGGTTCGAAGAAAAATCAAGATGTTTTTAGTAGATTTTTGCGCGGTTGAACGAACTTTATTTCGGGCGTGTCTTACGATTGTCACTCAGTCGAACCGTCCACCGCTGATGAGCTGATGGCGCTGCCCGTGACGGCCTGTTCGCCCCTATAGACCTCCTTCATCATATCGACCACTTCGCTGTCTTCCGCGGGCAGCCAAAACGACAGACCGCTTACATACCCCGTCGTACCGGGCATCATATGCGACGTTATATCGTCCGACCCGAGGTCGGCCGCGTGCGTCGCGAGATAGAGCATAGCCCTGATGTCGATATCGGAATCGGTGTTGTCGACGACCGTCTGCGCAACCTTCGGCAGATTCAGCCCGAGCGACTCCTTGATGGCGGCCTTGACGAACTTCTGCTGCGCCTCAACGCGGCCTATGTCGCCCTCCTTGTATCCGCTGCGGTAACGCAGGAACTGTATGGCGTGTTCCCCGTCGAGTCTCTGCTTGCCCTTCTGCAGATCGATGTAAAGGTTTTGCTTGCGATCCGTATAGTGCATATCGAAGGGTACGTCTATCGGCACGCCGTCGATAGCGTCGACTATTTTCGCGACGCCGTCGTAATTTATGACCGCGTAGTAGTTGATGTGGATGCCTTGCAGGACATCATGAACGGACTTACAGGCGGCCTTGACGCCCTCGCTCTCCATTACGGAATTTATCTTCAGAAAACCTCCGTATGAGTATCCCTCGCGCTCATAGTACGTATCGCGCGGCACGGAGATGATATCGAGCTTCTTCGTGTCGGGATCGAAACTCCCGAGCATGATCGTGTCGGTCAGACCCTTCGTTTCGCCCTTGTTGATGGTGTTGCCGAACAACAGAATGTTCACGCGTTTCGTGTCCTTGAGATCGGGGTCGGTCTTGAATACCCCGCTTGCGGGAATGAGCACGTTCAGTTTTTCATCGGTCTGCGCGACGGGTTTGGAAGGTTGCGTCTCAAGCGCGTCGACCTTCTCCATGGGTCTTTGATTCAAAAATGTATCCCACGCGCCGAGCGCCGCCGTAACGCCGACGAGGCAGCAGATGAATGTTATGACAAAAAACTTCGCGAAAGCCTTACCCGGAGACGCCTTCTTCGCCACGCCTCTCCCGGCGCCGCGTCCGTCCGTGCCGTTCACGCTCGCTCCGTCTTTATCGACACCCTCGTATCCGTTTGCCGCGCCATCCTGTCCGTTCACTCTTTCTTGTCCTCCGGCGGTTTCATGCTATATATCTTGTTCATCATCTTCGCCTCGCCCGGCGTCATCCACGTTTTCATGTCCTTCGCCTTCATGCCCACGGCTTCGCTGCCAATGCGTACCGCCATCTTGTTTGCCATGTTCGACTCCACATTGTCCATGACCGTCTTGGCGACCTTTGGAAAGCCGAGTCCTACGCTCTGCTTGAACGCCTCTTTCATGAAATTCTGCTGCGCCTCCATGCGCCCGATATCTCCCGTCTTATATCCTTTGCGGAAGCGCAGAAACTGCACGGCCTCGTCTCCGTTCAGCTTTTGCTTTCCTTTTTTTAAATCGATATAGAGTTTTTGCTGCTTATCAGTATACTTCATATCCATGGGCACGTCTATCTCGATTCCGTCCATCGCATCGACTATTTTTTTGATATCGTCGTCGGAATATATCTCATAGAAATGGATGGGCACGCCGCTCAGCACGTCGCTGACGGCTTTTGCCATGGCGACGGCACCCTGCTCGGGATCGTCCTTCGAGCCTTCGCTCTTGTAGACGGAATTTATCTTCTGCAGTCCGGCGCCCGGATAGTCCGGCCTCTCGTAATACGTGTCGCGCGGCACGGATATGAGATCAACGCGCTTGATCTTCGTATCAAAGCTCGCGAGCATGATCGTGTCCGTCAAGCCCTGATTCTCACCGAGCACGAGGACATTGAGGCGTCCGCTGTCCTTGTATTTCTTCGCAAAGTCGCTGTCGCCGCCGGCGATGGGGACGAGTCCATCCATGATATCGCCGCCGAACAGTCCGAAGAAACCGTACTTATCTATGAGAAACATTCCCCCCGTTAAAACCACCACAAGGATGATAAAAAGCGGGAGGAATACCCTGATGAAAGGGTTGCGTTGTTTTTTATATGATGTAGCCAAAACTCACCTGTTCGATCCGGCGCTTTCCTGCCGCACCGGGCGCTTGTCTGTCCTTATCTTATTCTTGCCTTTGCCTTGCGCGACGTTCGTTTGCCGCGCCCGGCGCTTGTTTACCGTGTCGGATTCTTACCCGCTGTAGTCGAAGAATCCCTTGCCCGTCTTGCGCCCGAGGTAGCCGGCCCTCACGAACTTCCGCAGAAGCGGATGTGGCCTGTACTTCGGATCGCCGAACTCCGTATACAGCACCTCCATGATGGCGAGGCACACATCGAGTCCGATGAGATCGCCGAGCGCGAGCGGACCCATCGGATGGTTCGCGCCGAGCTTCATAGCCTCGTCGATGTCCTCGGCCTTAGCGACGCCGTCCGCGAGAATGCTCGCCGCCTCGTTGATCATCGGAATGAGTATCCGGTTCACGACGAAGCCCGGTGCCTCGTCGACCTCGACGGCAGTCTTGCCGAGCGCGGCCGAGAGTTCGAGTATCGTGTCCCTCGTTTCGTCCGACGTGGACAGCCCCTTGATGATCTCGACGAGTTTCATCATCGGAACGGGATTGAAAAAGTGCATCCCGATGACCTTGTCGGGGCGCTTCGTGGCGGCCGCGATCTCCGTGATGGACAGCGAGGACGTGTTCGTGGCGAGTATCGCGCCCGGCGTGACGAGCTCGTCGAGCTCCGCAAAGAGCGCCTTCTTCGCCTCACGATCCTCCGTCGCCGCCTCGATGATGAGGTCCGCGTCCTTCACTATATTGATATCCGTGTCGCCCTTGACGCGCGCAAGCGCCGCGTCCTTGTCCTCGGCGCTGAGCTTTTCCCTCGCGACGAGCCTCTCGAGATTTTTCGTGACCGCGGCTATCCCGTTTGCGACCGACGTTTCGCGCCGCGCGCGCAACACGACCTCGTAGCCGTTCAGCGCAAGCACCTGAATGATGCCCGCTCCCATCGTACCGGTTCCGAGCACTCCAACCTTTTTAATCATGACTGTTCTCCTTTTTATATAATTTTAGCATGTAATGTTAACGTTACCTTAAAATATCCTCTGTTGCTGTAACATATAATGTTGCTCTTCCCTTAATATATTCATTTTTCGCCGGAGCGCCTTTCCTGTCCGGCAACGCCGAAACGACGCTTTCGCCGTCCTCGCGAGCGAAAAAACGCGAGAGTCGCCGTTTATTATACCACAGAACGCGCGCCCGTACCGAATTATTTGTCGTCGCGGAGTTACGGCGGTTTATAGCCTCCGCGCGAACCGCGTTGATGAATCCGGCCCCGAGCGACCACCGCCGATTTATGGCGCTTCTGTAAGAATGATAAATTTTTCAGAGCGAAATAG
>JAISZM010000092.1 GCA_031269205.1 Eubacteriales Family XIII. Incertae Sedis bacterium
GCCAGCGCCGTGCATCGGATAGACTATTTTATCTCCAATAGAATACAATTCCTCTCCAATCCCAATGCGCGTTGCCCCGGAACTCATGCCAGAAAGCATTCTCGAATCGTTTCCGAAAGACACATCCCGACGAGTAGACGCGGTTTTATCAGCCCGTTTACATAATATTAGTATACGACGAAACCGCCTCAGAGTCAAACGCATTGGTTTTCGCGACGCTTTATGATATGATTTTATAGAATAAAATGTCCCGCGGACGGTTGGTGGTTCCTTCGGGGAGCGCGGCGGGGTGGGATGCGACGCCGCAAGTGACGGCGCGGATAAGGAGAGGATAGGCCATGAGCAGGCTGTTGATAGTAGACGACGAACAGAAAATACGCGAGGTGATACGGGAATACGCCGAGTTCAACGGGTTCGAGGTGATTGAAGCCGAGGACGGTATGGAGGCGGTCGAAATCTGTAGAGAAAACGATTTTGACATCATCGTGATGGACGTCATGATGCCGAAACTCGACGGGTTTTCGGCGGTCAAGGTGATAAGGGAGACGAAAGACATTCCCGTCATCATGCTGTCTGCCCGCGGCGAGGAGTATGACAAGCTGTTCGGCTTTGAGATCGGCGCGGACGATTATATGGTCAAGCCGTTCAGTCCGAAGGAACTCATGGCGCGCGTCGGCGTGATACTTGCTCGCAGGATGCCCGCGGACGACTCGTCGGGCAAACTCGTCTTCGACGGCCTCGAGATAGACATTCCCGCGCGAGCTGTGTTCGTGGACGGAGAGGTTGTTGAACTCACGCCTAAGGAATACGAACTTTTATTCTATCTCGCGCAGAATAAGGGTATCGCGTTGTCGCGCGACAAACTCTTGCAAGATATCTGGGGTTATGACTACTTCGGCGACGACCGGACGATCGATACCCATATCAAGAATCTGCGCAACAACCTCGGCCCCCACCGTGACAAGATCACCACGCTGAGGGGCGTGGGGTACAAGTTTGAAGCGTGAGCGCGGGGATGGCGGATTCGACAAGGCCGCTTCTCGGGGCGCGTAATTTCAGCATCTTCAGTCTGGATTCCAACAGTCTCAAGTTCAAGTTGTGGACATACTTCCTTTTGTTCACAGGTATGCTCCTCCTCATTCTATGGAGCCTTCAGGTTCTGTTCCTGAATAATTATTACCAGGACATGAAAATACGCGAAACAAACGACGCCGCCTCGAAAGTCGAGGCCCTGTACCAGGCGAGCGAGTTTTCGGAGATACGCGACCACATCAGGGATATCTACCGGGCCAATGATATGTATATCGAGATACAGACGGAGAACGGCATTCCGATCTACATCCCGAACATCGATCTCGAAAGCGGCCAGTCCGTTGCGGACACGGACGGCGAGACCTCGCAGGACGACGACGCGGCGGCGGCGAACGCGAGCGTGGAGGCAAACGCGGCGATCCCCGAAAACGCGACGACAGACGCCGACGCGGCTCTCATACCCGACGAGGCCGCGGCGGACGAACTCGAGGAGACCACGGAGGCGGACGTCGAGGCGACGCCCCATCTGTCGCCGAGCGTCTACCGCGCGGAGATTGAGAACCTGTACAAGGCGCTCGTCGCCAGCTCCCAAAACTCGTTTACGAAGAATGTCACGGATCCGAAGACGGGACTCATCACTCTCGAATACGCGGCGTTTCTCACCTCGTCGGCCGGCGACCGCAACGTGCTGTACATATTCTCACCGCTGTACCCGATGCAGTCGACGATAGACATACTGCAAAGCCAACTGGTCTATATAACGATCATAGCGATGATAATGGCCTTCCTCATATCGTTTTTTATCTCGCGCAGGATATCGGGACCGATTGAAAACATCACCAGGTCCGCGGAGAAGCTCGGCCAGGGCGAATACGGCGTCGTGTTCGACGGCGGTCATTATTCGGAGATAACGAAGCTCGCGGACACGTTGACCTACACATCGCTCGAACTCGCGAAGAGCGACAACCTCCAGAAGGACGTCATCGCGAACGTGAGTCACGATCTGAGGACGCCGCTGACGATGATAACGTCCTACGCGGAGATGATACATGACCTTTCGGGCAGCGACCCGAAGAAGCGCAACGCACACCTTCAGGTCATCATCGACGAGGCCGAGCGGCTGAACAAGCTCGTCACGGATTTCCTCGAGATATCGCGTATGCAGTCGGGCGTGCAGGAGATCACGCTGACGCTGTTCTCGCTGAAGGAGTTGATCGAGAACACGCTGCAGGCGTACACGGGTTTCGTCGAGAAGGAGGGCTTCAAGCTCGTATTCATCTCGAGCGGCAGGGGCATGATACGCGCGGACGAAGGGCGCATCAAGCAGGTCGTCGACAACCTCGTGACAAACGCGTTCAAGTACAACGGGCGCGACCGTACGGTGGAGGTCAAGATGTTCGATGAGGAGGGCTACGTCAGGTGCGAGGTCTCGGATCACGGCATCGGCATCCCCAAAAAGGATCTGAAATACATTTGGGAGCGCTATTACCGCGCGAGCACAAACTACAAGCGCACAAACTCGACGGGTCTCGGTCTCTCTATCGTGAAACAGATACTGCTTTTGCACGGCGCGAACTTCGGCGTCGAGAGCGCGCTGAAGAAGGGCAGCACCTTCTGGTTCGAGATACGAAAACCGACAGATGAGGAACTTGCGGAACTTGAAGCCGCCGACGGAGAGCTCGTGCGGATCGAGTCCGCGGTCGAGGATGAGCCGGCGGAGGGCGCTGAGGAGGATGGGGGGAAAGCCGCGTATGGGGATGAGGTAACAGGAACGGTCGCTGAGGCGAGTGATGGTGATGAGGTGGCAGATGATGCCGACGCCGCGGTGAATAAGCAGGTGGCTGGATGGAGCGCGGCGGGGGATAGAAGCGCGGGCGCCGAGCCCAGGGGCGCGGGGAGCGGCGATGGCTAGGCGCGACACGGTATTCGTATGTCAGGAGTGCGGCTACGAAAGTCCCAAGTGGATGGGGCAATGCGTGTGCGGCGCGTGGAACAGCTTCGTCGAGGAGCGCGTGGCGAGCGCGGGACCTCCGAAGGGCATCGGGGCCGCCGCGGAGGCGGGCTTCTCCGGGCGCGGAACGGCGGGCGGGCGAGCCGGCGCTGCTCGTCACGACTTGTTCGCTGGGCGGAGTGAGGCGAGGCGCCCCGGCGCCGGAGGCGCCGGGGGAGCGCGCGGTCGGGCGCGCTCGTTGCGCTCGGTGGATTCCGCGGCGAGTGGAGGCCGCGCGGCCACGGGAATATCCGAGCTCGACCGCGTGCTCGGCGGCGGCCTCGTGGAGGGTTCGCTCACGCTGATCGCGGGTGAACCGGGCATAGGCAAATCCACACTGATCCTCCAGGCCGCCGTGCGCCTCGCCTCCGTCAGGGGCGCGGTTCTCTACGTCTCCGGCGAGGAATCCGAGGAGCAGATACGCCTGCGAGCCGACCGCGTGACAGCGTCTACAGACGACGCGACATCCTCCTCTCCGCAGAGCCGGAACGCGAGCGGCGGCATACCGGAGAGTCTCTACATCTTGTCCGAAACGAACATAGAGAACATTCTCGACGCCGTGGGCGAAATAAGGCCGGTGTTCCTCATTGTCGACTCGGTGCAGACGATGTACACGGACTACATCGAATCCGCGGCCGGCAGCGTATCGCAGATCCGGGCGTGTACGAACGAACTCGTACGCATCGCCAAGACGACGAACATACCCGCGTTCATCGTCGCCCACGTCACGAAGACGGGGGAACTAGCCGGGCCAAAGGCGATCGAGCATCTGGTCGACTGTGTCCTGCAGTTCACGGGCGACCGCACGCAGGACATTCGCGTGCTGCGAGCGCAGAAAAACCGCTTCGGCACGACGAGCGAGATAGGCGCTTTCGAGATGCGCGAAGAGGGTCTCGTCGAGATACGGGATCTGTCCGGGACGCTGCTGGAGGATATGGACGAAGCCGCCGAAGGCGCGGTGGCCACGGCCGTGTACGAGGGAACGCGCCCGCTGCTGCTGGAGATACAGGCGCTGACCGCGGCGGGCGGCCCCGGCTTCCCGCGAAGGACGGCCCTCGGCGTAGGACTCGCGCGGCTGAACATGATAATCGCCGTACTCGAACGCAAGATCGGACTCGACCTGTCGTCAAAGGACGTCTACGTGAACGTGGTCGGCGGCGTCAAACCCGACGGCACGTCCATTGACCTCGCCGTCGCACTCGCGATCTACTCGTCGGAACGCGGCGTTCCCGTGCCGCCGCGCACCTGCGCCGTCGGGGAGATCGGATTGACCGGCGAGCTGCGCTCGGTGCGCGGGGCGGACAAAATGGCCGCCGAAGCCGCCCGTCTCGGGTTCACGCGCGTCGTCATGCCGAAAAAAAACGCCGCCAAGCTCGGACGCCCGGAAGGCGTAGAGGTCATGTCGGCGGCGACGATAGCCGAAGCCATCCTCGCTCTATAGCGCCTGAACATTTACCAAACGGCGCGAATGTCACCTCTGATGTAAGAACCCTGCGCCCTCTCTGACGAACCGCAGTACCTTCGACGCGGGAATGCTACATTTTGCATACCGGGTCAGGTCTCAGTCTCACGCCGATTCAAAGTCGACCTCCATGAAGTCCGTCACCTGTGTCTTCCACCACTCCTCGACGAAGCGAATGTGGTCCGGATGGTTGTTGTACGCGTCGTAGTCCTCCTGCCCGGCGAAGTCAAACGAAAATCCGTACGCGTACGGACACATCGCGTTGGTCTGCCGATAGCGCGAGATGTTTGAAGCGTGCGGTATCGGCCAAAGCAAATCCTCGGCCTTCGCGAAAAAAGCGTCCGCGCCAGCGCCGCCCTCCTCCTCGCTCTTCAAATTGAACACCACCATATGTCTAATACTCATGAGACCCGTCCTCTCCTTTCCGCGCAGCTCTTCACCCGCCGTTCACCGCGCAACCGGCTTTCCCAGTTGAACACATTATACATTACCCCGGAGCGAAGTGACTATTCCGTCGCCATTCATATTTTCTTCAAATCCTCATGATATCCTTCCCCTATAACCACCGTGTGTACAGGAGGGTATCATGCAATTATTGCTTACACATTGGCACTGTATCGTTCCGGCCGTGGCCATTCTCATCGGACTTGCACTGATGAGCAAGAAGTCCGGGCGGAGGGAGCGGGGGACGCCGGAAAACGGCGAGAGAGCAAAGGAACAATGAGCAGAAAAAAGAGTAATGGGGCTTTTGTTTTTATATGTTTCCTTCTGTTGGCGTTGACGCTGGCGCTCGCGTCCTGTGGGTCTTCAGACGGTGGGAGCGGCGAATCGTCGCAGGAAGAACCCTCCCAGGAAGCGCCCGCGGATGAAAACGCCGACGCTGCGGACGCCTCCTCTCAAGGCGACACAGACGACACGCCTTCGGATGAAAATGGCGCCACGCCATCGGGGACATCGGGCGGCGAAACCATTGACGCCGGCGGCGCTCTCAACATCGATACGTCCGCGGTCACGGAACAGGCTACGTTCTATTCTCTGACGGTGGACGACACGTACATGGAGGTCTTCGCCGTCCGCGCGCCCGACGGAACGGTGCGCACCGCGTTCAACACCTGCCAGGTGTGCTGGGATTCCGGGCGCGGCTACTATCTACAGGAGGCTGACGAACTCGTCTGCCAGAACTGCGGCAACCGCTTCAAGACGGGCGATGTCGAGATTCTGCGCGGCGGTTGCAACCCCGTCCCGATCACGGAGGAATACAAAAAGATCGACGGGGATTCATTGTCCATCGGTTACGACCTGCTGAAGGAAGCCGTTCCTCTTTTCAAAGAATGGAAATCGTAGAGTCTGTCTCTTGACTTCGCGCCACACGACTCCCCCAAAAAGGTATAATTGATTTGTTATGGCGATTGAGGGAAAGACTTTATTAATTGTGGATGATGAGGCGCTGCTGCTTGAGGGCGTCGCTTCGTATCTCGCCGGGCACGGGTATCGGACACTGACGGCGGGGACGGGAGCGGAGGCGCTCGCCCTGTTCGAGCGCGAGACGGTCGACCTCATTCTGCTCGATCTTATGCTCCCCGACGTATCGGGCGAAGATGTCTGTCGGCGCATACGAGCTAAGTCGCGCGTGCCTGTCGTCATGCTCACGGCAAAGGTCGCCGAGGACGAGATCGTCGAGGGACTGTCGCTCGGCGCGGACGGTTATATCACGAAACCTTTTCGCTTAAAAGAACTGCTCGCGCGCGTTGAAGCTCTGCTGAGGCGAGCCGCGGACGAGGCGGTTCCGCTCGCGGCTGTGTACATCTTCGGCGGGGGCGACCTGACCACAGATTTCGGTCGAGGCGTGTTCACAAAGCGCGGCGAAGCGATCCGACTTACGGCCACGGAGCAGCGCATCCTCGCGACCATGGTGAAACACCCCGGCAATATATTCACGCGTGAAGATATCATCGTCGCCGCGTTCGGTAACGACTTCGACGGCTTCGACCGCTCCGTTGACGCGCACATCAAGAACCTGCGGAGAAAGATCGAGACGGATCCGAAACACCCTCGATACCTTTTGACCGTACACGGGTTGGGGTATAAATTTTCCGATGAAACGCAGTAATTTACATCGCTTCTCCCTTCGCGTACACATCTCCTTCACCATCGCAATCGTCGCGCTGCTCGTCGTTGCGCTCATCTGCCTGCTCGCCAACATCCTGCTTGAGCGGCAGTTCGAGCGCTATGCCGAGGGGCAGCGAGAACTGCGCGCGTCCGACATAGCGCAAAACCTTTCCATGCTCTATTACCCCGTGACAAAGACGTGGGATGTGGACGCCATACACGCGCTCGGCATGTACTCCATGACGGACGGCTACATCCTGCTGGTCAGGGACGCGAACGGCGAAGTGGTCTGGAACGCGCAGAACCACGATATGGCGCGCTGCTCGGCGATCATGGATGAAATAGCCGAGCGTATGGGGCGCTACGGCGCGAACGGCAGATTCACGGCGCGCGATTTACCGCTCAAGCAGGATGAACGCGTCGTCGGCGAGGCGATGATTTCGTCGTACGGTCCATTCTTCTTCAGCGAGGCAGACGCCGCTCTGCTCAGCGCGCTGAACAGGATACTCGTTATCGTGGGATTGATAGCCTTGGCCGCCGCCGCCATCGTCGGATTCCTGTCGGCTAGGCGCATAGCAAGGCCCGCGCTCGCCGCCGCGCGCGCGACGGAACGCATCGCTGGCGGAGATTTCGCCGCGCGCGCGAACGCGGACTCGGGCGTGCGCGAACTCGACGAACTCGCACGCGCGGTGAACCGGCTCGCGAAGGATCTCGGCGAACAGCATGAACTGCGAAAGCGCCTGACGGCGGATATCGCGCACGAACTCCGCACTCCGCTCGCCGCGGTTTCCGTACAGATAGAGTCGATGGCGGAGGGCGTGACCGAACCCACGCACGAGCGGCTCGCGGGATGCAGAGACGAAATACTGCGGCTTACGAACCTCGTGGACGGGTTGAAACGGCTTGAAGAAGCGAGCGCGAACGGCGACGCGCGACAGAGCAGGGAAGACACGGATATAGCCGCTCTCGTCCGCTCGGTATGCGCGGCGTGGGAAAGTGAAGCCGCCGCGAAAGACATAGCCATCGAAACCGGAAGCGTAGGAGAGAACCCCTTCGTGGTGAAGGTCGACGGCGACGCCGTAGCAGGCGCTCTGTCAAACCTCCTGTCGAACGCGGTCAAGTACACGTCGAGCGGCGGCCGCGTCACGGTGAAAATCGTCCCTCGCGATTTACCGAAGACCGTCTCCATCGTCGTCGCCGACACGGGTCCCGGCATCCCCGAAAGCGAACTCCCTCGCATCTTCGAACGTCTCTACCGGGCGGACAAATCTCGCAATCGAGGAACGGGAGGCGCGGGTCTCGGACTCGCCATCGCTCGAGAAGCGATCCGCGCAAACGGAGGCGAGATCACGGCGGAAAACGCGAAAAACGGCGGCGCCGTATTCACGATCATCCTCTAGTCGCACCTCTCGTACACCCTCTGGTTCACCCTCTGGTTCGCGCCTCATTGAAATACGGGGCGGCGTTATGATAAAATTATTATTCGTGTCAGGATTGGACGTGGACTTGAGAGAGAACTTCATGACGGCGGCCGTCCGCGAAGCCCGCGAGGCCGGCGCGGTCGGCGATGTTCCGATCGGCGCCGTGATCGTCAGAGACGGTGAGATTGTCGGCAGAGGCGCCAACCGCACGGAGCGTGACGGCGACCCAACCATGCACGCCGAAATCGCGGCGATAAGGGACGCCTCCAAGAGGCTCGGTACGCCGCGACTTGTCGGTTGCGAGATGTATGTCACGGTCGAACCCTGCGCCATGTGCGCGGGCGCCTGTGTACTCGCGCGGCTTGACGCCGTGACGGCGGGAACAGAGAGTCCGAAAAGCGGTGCGGCAGGCAGCGTCAAAGACATACTGGCGTCGGGCGACTTGAACCACAGTCTGCGGTACGAGGTCGGCCTCATGCGAGAGGAGTGCGCCGATCTGATCAGCGGGTTCTTCAAGAACCTGCGCGAGACGAGGCGCTGATAAGGTGGCACGCGATAAAGCATTGATAACATTGTGGGAGATGGAGAGTTTGATGAATAAAAGGGAACCTCTAAAGAGAGGTAATGGAAGCAGGGGCGGCGCGGCCGGCGCGACTGGCACGTGGGGCAAAAAAGGGACATACCTTTTTATCCTGACAATCCTTGCGGTTTCTCTCTTCTTGTTTTCGACGACTGCGGTCTTCGCCGCCAGCTCGCTGAACCTGATATCGAGTTCGCCCTCCGACGGCGACGATAACCTGCAGTCCCAGAATGTCGGCATAAAACTGTACTTCGACGACGACGTGACCGCTCAATCTGTACAGAAGGCAAACGCCGGCTGCTTCAAGTTCACGTACCGGGATGGGGACGACACGAAGGAGCTGCCCGTCAAGGCGTATTTCGACACGCAGCGCGACAAAGGTTACATCCTAGCGATCATAGACACAAATGATGTGAAAAACCAGATGCTCGACAACAACAAGTCGTACCAGCTCACCATCTCAGGCGACCTGACCTCGGTCAACGGCAAGACGCTCGGATCGGACAAAACCTTGAATTTCAAAACGATAGATCAGTCGGGCACTACGAGGATTTACATGCTCCTCATGGTCGCCATGGTCGGCGCTATGATAGGCATGACGATATTCCAGAACAAGCGTAAACAGAAGGCGGCCGCGGAGGTCGCCGCCAAGGGCGGCAAGGTCAATCCGTACAAGCTCGCGAAGGAGAAGAAGATATCCGTCAAGGAAGCGATGGAACTCATAGAGCGCGACAGACAGAGGAGGCTCAAGAGGCTTGGCATAGCCGAAGGCAAGGACGAAATAGCCGCGGCCGAGGCAGCCAAGAAACCGCGCGACACGAAAAAGGTGAAGGCGCCGAAGCCAATCTCCGCGACGGGTAGCACGTACAAGACCGGCAGGGCGGCTCTCGTCGAGAAGCGCGCTAAGGCGGCGATAGAGAAATACGAGAAGACAAAAGCCGCGAATACGAACGCGAAAAAGGGTCCCGGTAACGCCAAATCGAAGAGCCGGAACAGGAGCAAGAGGAAGGGCAAAAGGAAATAGCCGTACTTCATCTGAAAGCCTACGCAAAGATCAATCTGTCTCTCGCCGTCACGGGCAAACTGCCGGACGGCTACCATTTCATCAGCTCAAAGATGCAGGCGATCTCGCTTTTCGACGACGTGACGATCGAGACTACGGTCACAGCACCGACGTCTGGCGCGGGCATCGTGGTGGAGATGGCGGCGGCGCCCGACGCTCCGGACGCGTCCCGCGGTAAATTCCCGCAAGGTGCGGACAATCTGGCGTACAGGTCCGCCGAACTCGCCCTACAACTATGGAATCTCGGCGGCGAGGACACGACAGGAGTGCGCGTCATTATCAGGAAGCGCATACCGATGGCTGCGGGACTTGCCGGAGGATCCGCCGACGCGGCCGTCGTGCTACTCGCTCTCGCGCACATGCTTTCGCCTAAGACGAAACTCGGTGAAATTATAAAAGCGGGTTCCGCAATAGGCGCGGATGTGCCTTTCTGCGTGGCCGCGGCCGCGCGCGGCAACCCCGCACTCGGATTTTCCGAAGACGCGACCGCGCGCACAGCGGCGCTCTGCGAAGGCATCGGCGACGAGTTATCGCCAGCCGCGCCGGAACGCGGTTGGGTCGTCCTCGCTCGCCCCGCCGTCGATGTGTCGACGCCGCAGATCTACTCGGATATAGACGATTCGAAGCGAAGCGGAGGATGTAGGCGAACCGCCGACCGCAAAGACGACAACGATCTGACGCAACCCGCGATCGAGAGATACCCGCTCATCGGCGTCGTCATAGATGAAGTGAAGGATATTTCCGGCGCGGAGCGCGTGTTCATGACGGGCAGCGGCCCGACAGTCGTTGCGCTCTACGCGGAGGAAGTGGCGGCCGTCCGCGGATACGCCACCCTCAAAGGCGCCTATAAAAACCGCGCCGATATCGGCGCGGTCGTCTTCTCCAAACTTTTAGAGAGCTGAATCTGTATCGTCATTCCCTATTCTAGAATGTAAACTTTCTTGTTGCGTACGCCCCACTCGTAACAGGCGGAGTTGCTGTCCATGTAAAGGTCAATCTTGTTGCCCTTGATCGCGCCGCCCGTATCGGCAGCCTCACACAGGCCATAATCCTCGATGTAGAGCCATGTTCCGAGCTTGATGACACGCGGATCCACGGCCACGCGACCCACCTGTGCCTTCTTGCCCGAAGCCGTCGTGCCGCCGCCCGAGTACGCGTAGGTCTTAGCATTGAGCATCGACCTGTACTTGAGCGAGTTCTTGACCTTCTTGGTTTTGATAGTCGCGAGCGTGACCTTCTTGCCGCCCGTCGTTTTCCACGCCTTGACCGTGTACCAGTATTTCTTGTTGACGACCACCTTCTTGTCCTTGTACGATTTCTTCGAAGCCTTCTCCACCGTGTAGATATTCTTGCCGAGCTTGCCCGGATCTGTGGACCGATATACCGTATACCCGTTGGCGCCTTTGACTTTCGACCAAGTAATTTTAATGTGGCTCTTCCCGTCAGCTTTGGCCTTGGCCTTGTAAACCGGCGCCACAGCCTTTTCGGACTTGACTCCTTCAGCGGTCGGCGCGGCCTGCTGCGTTTCCGGCGCGGGTGCGTTTGACCCGCCTGCGGCATCCGATTCAGCGATCGACGCGACAGGAACGACAAGCAGAGCAAGAGCCACCATCGCACCTATTACCGTTACATATCCTCTCCTGCCCGTACCGACCGTCTCGTCCGTTTTGACCAGACGCTTCTTTCTAAAAATTTTCGCTTTGGTTTTCATCATCATCACTCCTCGCGTATTATTCTATTTGCAGTACATGAACATCTATTGAGGGGGTGATGATGTGAAAAAGAAGAATACTCCGCACCGATTTCAAAAAATGAACACATATGAGGATAGTAATGTATAATAATGTGTACATGGGATTCCACCTGAGGCCTACGTGCAATGGAGGCAAATGACGAAGAAGATATTGATTGTGGATGACAGCCCTTTTTTCAGAGGGCAATTAAAGCTCACCCTCAGCAAGGAATATGAGGTGATTGA
Source organism: Eubacteriales Family XIII. Incertae Sedis bacterium (assembly GCA_031269205.1). Classification (GTDB taxonomy): domain Bacteria; phylum Bacillota; class Clostridia; order Peptostreptococcales; family Anaerovoracaceae; genus JAIRPC01. The sequence continues at coordinate 11,636 of JAISZM010000092.1, forward strand.
GGCCGGGCTCGGCGCGGAGGGGCTTGACTTGGTGAAGCGCGAGAAGCCGGATCTCGTGCTGCTTGATGTCGTGATGCCGGATTACAGCGGATTCGATATCTGCAGAATACTGCGCGACTCCGAGAGCAACAACCTCATGCCCATCATCATGATAACGTCGCAGGACGCGCAGGAGGATATCCTCATCGGACTCGAGTACGGAGCGGACGATTATGTAAAGAAGCCTTTCAACGAGAGAGAACTGCTCAGCCGCATCAGAAACATCTTCCGGCGCATTGACCGCAACCGCAACGCGAATCCGCTGACGGGGCTGAACGGAAACATCGAAATACAGCGCGATGTCGAGAGCCGTATCTCGCGCGGACTGAGCTTCGCCGTGGTCTACGCGGATCTCGACAATTTCAAAGCGTACAACGACGTTTACGGCTATTCGAACGGCGACCGCATCATCGTGCTGACCGCCGATATCCTGGCCGACCAGGTAGCGTTGTTCGGCAACCCCGACGATTTTATCGGCCACGTCGGCGGCGACGACTTCATAATCGTGACGTCCCCCGACAAGGTTGAGGCGATATGCCAGAGCATCATCGATGAGTTCGACGACAAGGTCTTGAGTTTTTACAACGAGGAGGATCGTGAAACGGGCGTCATCACAACGATGAACAGGAAGGGCGAAACCGACACCTTCCCGCTCATGACCATATCCCTGGCCGTCATTACGAACGAGAGACGCGAACTGCACGGCCATATAGAGATAGGGGAAATCGCGGCCGAGGTCAAGAAGAAACTCAAGACCATGCCGGGCAGTAATTTCTTCATAGACCGCCGGAGCGACTCGACGCTGAGATCGGACGACGCGGACGATGTGAGCGGCGGTTCGACGTAAAATATCACGCTGTTATTTCGCTGTTATTTCACCACACATGATAGTATACTCGTAAATAGTACACTACCGTCGTGGTCGGAGAGAGGGACGAATGATGAACGATTTCCTGTTTGCCGGTAATAATACGCGACGCCAAAGGGATCGGGTGGCCGTTCTGTTTGGCGGTCGGTCACAGGAGCACGAGATATCGGTGCTTTCTGCCGCGTCAATCATTGGCGCCATCGACCGGGAAAAACACGATGTCGTCCCCGTGGCTATCGCCAAGGACGGCGCGTGGTACCTCATCGATACGGACATGAGTGGGCTGAGCGCACTGAATGACCCGCTCATGGAACGCCTTTTCCCGAACAGCGCGAGCGAGGCTGCGGACGCCACGGCGTATCCAGACGCGCATTTTATTGACATTGCGGCGTTCGCGGCCTCCGTCGATTTCGTGTTCCCCGCGTTGCACGGCCCTTACGGCGAGGACGGCTCCGTCCAAGGATTGTTCGAAACTCTCAGTATACCGTACGCGGGCTGCGGTATCTGCGCCTCGGCCATCGCGATGGATAAGATCATCACGAAGGAATTGCTCGCGAGGGTCGACATTCCCGTGCTCGACTACCTCTACATGACGGCGCACGAATACGGCTTGGACGCGCCCGGCTCACTGTCGCGCATCGAGGACGCGCTCGGTTATCCGGTCTTTGTCAAACCCGCGA
>JAISZM010000021.1 GCA_031269205.1 Eubacteriales Family XIII. Incertae Sedis bacterium
AAGGACGGGCGCCTCGTGTTGCTCGCAAAGCGCCTTGCGCCCGAAGGAGATACGAAGGAGTAGACGCGGCTGCCGGATGATGAAATGGAGAGGAGCGCGGCGCTTGAATCGCGGTTTGAGCCATGCCGGGCGAAGAGGGTGAGAGATGGGTGTGCCTGATAATTCATGGCGCGTTGGCGCCGAACAGCGGTGTGCGGCAAAGCATAAGATGTTCAGACAGGCGAGCGAGTTCACGGGTTTTCATAAGAAGCTGGGCGTCCTCATCGAACCGTACCTGAACGAGCGCTGGACGATGGCCGACATCGGTTGCGGCATGGCTCTGCTCGACTTTCAGCTCATGAACAACGTCAGATCCATCAAGGCGATAGACATCGACAGATCGGCGCTCGACGAGGTGGAGAGGCGCATCGACGAGGAACTCTCGGCGAACCACAACGACGCGAGGAAGATAGAGACGCTCCAGAAGGACGCCTATGAGCTTACCAACGAGCGTTGGGATGTCGTGCTCATGAGCTTTTTCGCGGACTCGCCGGAGATGGTGGACAGGATGCTGTCGAGGGCGGATCACCGGGGCATCATCGTCATGCACGGGCATGAGCGCGGGGGCATATTCGATCCCAGACGCTCGGACAGTCCGAGGATGACCGTCCTCGAGATGGAGGACTATCTGATGTCGAAGGGCTACGGCTACCGCAAGAGCGTCGTCGACCTGCAGTTCGGGCAACCGTTCAGGGCGATAGGGGAGATACACGAGTTTCTCGGCGACAAGGTCGGGAGCGGACGCGAAGCCGATATTATAGAAGGAATCGGGAACGACATTCCGGGGGAGTATGACGAACTCGCCGCGCCGGACGAATCCGCCGCCGCGGGCGGGCCGGGCGCAAGCGGTGTCGGCGTCTTCGATATCGACAATTTCGCGTACAGCGCGGAGGAGCGCATCATCAAGACAAAGCGTTACGACTATCCGTACTATCTGCCGCGCAATCTTCACACGGCGCTTTTCATCGTGATGACGCGGAGGTGACTATTCAGTCGCCACGCCATTTTTGTCCATCTCGGAACCTGATGGCGAGTTTGGCTTCCTCACGTACCCTAAAGTACGCTCCGGTGAGCCACCGCTTTGTATTAGACTCGGCTACGCCTCGCAGCTATCGCCATCAGAACCCGATCTGAACAAAACTAGCGCGGCGACTGAATAGTTTCGATTTAATTACTGAACAGTCACACGCGACGATAAAATTATCGAAAAAAATAAAAAAAGGTATTGACAAGCGTGGGAACAGGGCATATACTACTTAATATATATGCGATATATGATTTAAATTGGCGCAAGGAAATGTTATTTTGTAGGGACAAAGGAGACGAAAATGGCTGATATCAAGGACACCTCAAATTGGAAATTTGAAACGAAGCAGGTACACATCGGACAGGAGCAGGCGGATCCCGCGACTGACGCGCGCGCGGTACCCATCTATCAGACGACGGCATACGTGTTTCACGACGCGGCCCACGCGGCGGCGCGGTTCGGGCTCGCGGATCCGGGCAACATCTACAGCAGACTGACAAACTCGACGCAGGACGTACTCGAAAAACGCGTCGCGGCTCTCGAGGGCGGCGTCGCGGCGCTCGCGGTCGCTTCCGGCGCGGCAGCTCTCAACTATACGTTTTTGGCGCTCGCAACCAAGGGCGAGCATATCGTTTCCGAAAAGACGATCTACGGAGGTACTTTCAACCTCCTCCAAAACACACTGCCACTCTACGGCATCGACACCACCTTCGTAGAGCCTGACGTGGAGAGCTTTCGCGCCGCTATCCGGCCGAACACAAAGGCGATCCTGGTCGAAACGCTCGGCAACCCGAATTCGAACGTGGTTGATTTCGAGGCGCTCGCGAATCTCGCGCACGAGCACGGCATACCGCTCGTGGTGGACGCGACGTTCACACCTCCGAATTTGATCCGCACGATAGAATACGGCGCGGACATCGTCGTACACTCGCTGACGAAGTTCATCGGCGGGCACGGAACGGGACTCGGCGGCGTCATCGTAGACAGCGGGAAATTCGACTGGAAGGCGTCGGGCAAGTACCCGCGCATATCCGAGCCGAACCCGAGCTACCACGGGATATCGTTCGCCGACGCGGTGGGTCCGGCGGCCTTCGTCACCTACATCAGGGCGATCCTGCTGCGCGACACGGGTTCGAGCATCGCTCCGCTGAACGCCTTCCTGTTCATCCTCGGCCTGGAGACGCTGTCGCTGCGCGTCGAGCGCCACGTGGAGAATACGCTGAAGGTCATCGAATACCTGAAGACGCAGCCGAAGGTGCTGAAGATCAACCATCCGTCGCTGCCGGATCAGCCGAGCCACGAGCTGTACAAGAAGTATTTCCCGAACGGCGCGGGTTCGATATTCACGTTCGAGATCGAGGGCGGGCAGAAGGAGGCGCACGAGTTCATCGACAAGCTTCAGATTTTCTCGCTGCTCGCGAACGTGGCCGACGTGAAGTCGCTCGTCATCCATCCGGCGACGACGACGCACTCGCAGCTGGAGACAGCGGACCTCGAGGATCAGGACATCTATCCGAACACCGTCCGGTTCTCCATCGGAACGGAGAATGTCGACGATCTGATCGCCGATATAGATCAGGCGCTGAATTCGTAACGGCGCGCGCGCCGCGTGCGCCGCACGGGTTCGCGATACCAGGCGGCCGGCTGAGCCGGAGTCTGCCGAGCAATATATATTCAGATGGGAAAGCGGAGTTGCGGCTTCGCTTTTTCATGATGCCACCCGGCAACTGAATAGTTTCGATTTAACCACTGAACAGCCACCACCCCGGTGCGTTTTTATCGATGTCAGAAAATTTTTATATTGACGTCTCTACGGATTAATGATATCCTTACGACATCAGCATAATGTACAATAAGGTATACTGTATTGTATGCGAACAACAAGATGCCATTCGTTATCTCTCTTGCAGGTTTCTGTTTCACGGTTATACGAGGAGGAAGATTGGATGAAGAAGAAAATTTTGTTTTTGGCACTCGCTTTGGTCATGGTGGTTTCCCTGTCCTTTGCGGGGTGTAACAACAGCGGAGGAGGCGACAGCGGAGGCGACGCAACCACGGAAGAAGACACCGGCGACGCTGGGGCGACTACGGCCACGGAGGAAGACACGACCGGCGGCGGTGAGAGCTTCAAGTTCGGCGTGGTCGTGCAGGCCATCTCGGGCGACTTCACGAATTCGTTCATAAAGGGCGCGGAGGACGCTGCGGCGCTGCTCGGTTGCGAGGTCGAGGTCACGGGACCTGAAGAGCAGAAGATCGACCAGGAAGTCGCTATCGTCGAAACCATGCTTGAGTCCGACATAGACGGCATCGCTGTCGTGGCGGGCGACAAGGAAGGGTTCCGCAATTCTGTCGACTTGGCCGAGTCCAAGGGCATCCCCTTCGTCACGTTCAACATGGACGACGGCGATCCCGATAATCCCGGCATGAAGCACCCCGGCTACGGCATCGGCTACGCGGGCGCGGTCGAGTACAACTTCGCGTATCTCTTCGCGACGAAGTTCTTCAACGACATAGCCCCCGACGTCAAGAACTACCTCATCGCCACGGCTGACCCCGCGCTTCCCGTATGCGTAGAGCGCGCGACGGCCATACGCGACGTCGCTAAGACCAAGGGCATCACGGAGCTGGAGACGGTTCCCATCGGCTACGACTTCAATGAAGGCTACTCCGCTGTCGAGAACGCTCTGACGGCCAACCCGGATGTTGAAGCTATCGTCGGTACGGACCACTTCTCGCAGTCCATCGCGAACGTGGTCGGAGACCAGGGCCTGGGCGACAAGATCAAGGTCGGTTGCTTCGACCCGCTTCCCGGGACGATAGCTCGCCTCGAGACGGGCGATTGCGATCTCATCGCGGACCAGAACCCCTACCTCATGG
>JAISZM010000032.1 GCA_031269205.1 Eubacteriales Family XIII. Incertae Sedis bacterium
GTAATAGTTCACGGCGTCAAGACGCTCCTCGTAGGGCATTTTGCGCAGACAGCGCTCAAGTTTTTTAACGTATGAGTAGGCGTTGTATTTTCTCATGACAGGCCTCCTTCCTCGCTTCCGCGCGCGCCGCCGCCCGCAACAATATCCATGGCGCCGGAGTCGTCGGAATCACCGCGCGCGCCGTTCGCGGCAAGATTCAAGCCGCCGCCCGCACGGTCGGAGCCGTCGAGCTTCGCGCCCGCACCGTCGGAGTCGTCGTATACGCCGCCGCCCGGGCCGCCGGAACCCGCGCCCGGGCCGCCCGAGGCAATATCCGCGCCCTTCCCCCCGTCAGCGAGAATGAGCGAATCCACACGCGACTTATACTCCCGCCAGTCCGTGCGGTAGACGTCTGCCTGCCGAAGCCCCTTGTCCGTGATGCTGTAATACCTACGGTTGCGCCCCATATGCGGGCGGTCGTAGATCGAAAGCAGTTCGTCCTTTTGAAGCCGTCGCAACACCGGGTACAGCGTGGACTCGGAAATCTCGAGTGTCCCCATCAGCGTCTGCGTCAACACGTAACCGTAGGTGTCCTCGCGCCTCAGCGCCGAGAGCACGCACGCGTCAAGCAGAGCCGCTCCTACCTGAAAAATCATATCAATGCACTCCTTGCGGAAACACCGAGCAAACAGTGTTTCCGTCCACAAAACTATATCGTAAACAATACTATACAGCATATAATATTGTTTGTCAAGCAAGTTAATTGTTCGTAGTGGTATGATGTGAAGCTCCGTTTTCAATTCGCTTCTTCAAAACTTCGACAATCCCAAGGTGACGTCTACGGAATACAAGCTTTCACAAAAGGTGAATCAAAGACCGTCCTTTAACCTGAGGCTTTAACCTGGGTATTTGTCTGCGCTTCCCCGACCGATTGACAAAGCCGCGTCGGAAAATATAAAATATCCGATATCGGTATCGATGAACGAATCGTTTCGTTAGGGAGGAGAATACCATGTCACATACCGCAACACACGCAACAAAGCGCCGTCGATTCACGGCGGGCAGGCTGTTTTCGATTGCCGTCGCGGCCTTCGTCCTGTTCGGCTTGCTCGCGGTCTACGCGAGCGTTTCAACCGTCGATTCCTATGCGGCGGCGAAGGAGTACAAGGTGACGATCACCGTGAAAATGGGCAAGAACGGCAGCAACTGCCCCACCCTCTCTTTCCAGCAGGGCGGTAAAACGAAAGGCCTCGCTTTCGGGTACAAATTCTACACGGGAGGCAAGAAGTTTGATCCATGGACTAAGTCGAAATCGTGGTTCAAAAAGCACCGAGTGAACGTCGTGTTCACAACGGTCAAGCTGACCAAGGGGACGTACAAGGTCGTCTGCGATAACGGGATCAAGATCAAGACCGTGAAATCCAGACTGAGTATTACGAAGAGGACGAAAAAGACGGTAAAATTCTGATGACGCATAAGGGAATTTCCGAAATAACGGCAAAGACGTTTTCCGTAATATGTGCCGTGTGCGCGTTGCTCGCCCTCGCGTCAGTTCTGTCCTCCTGCGCGCAACCGTCGGATAACGGTAACGGCTCCGAGGGCGCGGCCGATGAAACGGTCGTGACGGAAGAAGGCGCCGATCCCGCGCCGGACGCGACGACCAGCGAAGAGGGGGAAACATCCGGCGCCGCGACGGACGAAGGCGTGCCAGCGCCTTCGGGTGAACCCGACGCCGACGCATCCGTAAGCCTGATAGGGGATTCCGTGCCGCTCGGTGCCGTGCCCCAAATAGAGGAGGCGCTGCCGGGAGCGGAGATGCTCGTGCGCACGGATCGTGACCTCGCGGGTCCAGGCATCGAACTTCTGAAGGAGGAAAACGAGGCGGGGAAACTCGGCGATATAGTGGTGCTCGCCCTCGGCACGAGCAACCTCACGAAGGCGAACATCGACGCCGCCGTCGAGGTGATAGGCGAGGGCAGACAGATAGTGTTCGTCAACGCCTACCGCGGGGGCGCCCCGTATATCGAGGGCGTGAACGCGGCCATAGACGAAGCTGCGGCCGAGCGTCCTGACTCCTTTACCGTAGCGGACTGGTACGGCTACGTCGAGGCGCATCCCGACCTGGAGCTTGCGGAAGACAACTGCCACCTGACGGAATCGAGCGCGAAGGATTACGCGGCACTCATAAAATCCGCCGTGGACGAAGCGAGGGTAAAAGCGGATGCGCGGTAGTGGCTTAGCATCGCGCGGCAGCCGCTCGCGCCGATTGTACGCGATCCGCGCGGCGGTTCTCGCGCTCATCTGCGCCGTGGCTCTGTCGGTGGCAAACGCCGATTCGTCGTTCGCCGCGACGGCGGGTGCGTATGAACTTACGAAAGCTCCGAGGACGGTTCCGCGCAACGACAGCGTCACCGTGATAGGCGATTCTGTCACCCTCGGCGCCGAACGGTTTGCGCGTATGCAAAAGCGTCTCGCACAGACAACAGGAATATCGTGGTGCGACGTGGATTCGAGGGGCAGCCGCCAGTTGGCTGCCGGGGTGAAACTCGCGAGGCAACTCAAGAAAAAGGGCAAGCTCGGGAATATCGTCGTGTACTCTCTTACGACAAACGGGAGTTTTGGCTACAAGGAAGCGAAAGCTGCCTTCAAGGCCGTCGGAAAGGACAGATACGTGGTCTTTGTCACAGGGTATGTCAAAGGCTATTCTTATTTTCAAAAGAGCAACGAGGCGGTTCGCGAACTCGCGAAGGAAGAGCGAAGGGTCCTCGTCGCGGATTGGAACAAATTCATCGTCAAAAAGAAGTACAAACATCTATCGGACGATTATTGCCATCTCTCGTCCACGAGCGGTCGTTGGTATGTGGATATCGTAAAGAAAGCCGTGCGCGAAGCTCGCGTTGAGCACATCGCGGCGTACAAAAAGAAATTGTCCGCGAAAGCGCGCCCATCCTCCGCAGCGACGGTCAACCTTGCTGTGGGCGCTTCGGCGCGCGCGCCCGCCGCGTATTGGGGAGCGTACATAGGCGACAGGAAATTATTCCAGACAAGCGGGAACCCGGCCGTCGTGTCCGTGGACGCGGATGGCTACATGACGGCGAACGCGCCGGGGACGGCGGTCGTCACGGTTTCCGACGACGCCAAGCCCGAGAAGAGAAAGCGGATCGGTTTTACGGTCAACGTGGCGGAGGCCGCGATCGTCGCTTCCGGACTCGACGTGAGAACGGAAAAGATCAACAGATGGGCCGTCAGGCTCATCGCCGCGCCTACCCCCGCGAACGCCACGGGTGTTCCCGTATTCTCGACCTCGAACAAAGAGGTCGCCAAGGTGAACAGGGCCGGCGTGGTCATGGGCAAAAAGGCGGGCAAAGCGAAGATATCGGTTCGCTTCGGGCGCGTGGTCAAGACCGTGAACGTCAGGGTTAAATGAAAACGGTTTCGGCCGAACCGGGCGGCAATCTCATGTGGCTGAATTCCATGCGCGCGCTCGGCGTGTTGCTCGTGCTCGTCTATCATTTCTTCCCGGCATTTTTACCCGGAGGCTTTATCGGCGTCGATATTTTTTTCGTCGTATCGGGTTACCTCATCACCTCGCTGCT
>JAISZM010000122.1 GCA_031269205.1 Eubacteriales Family XIII. Incertae Sedis bacterium
TGAACTTCGCGTCCGCCGTATCAAGGTAGAGCTTCTGTGTACCCGTCGTCGTGATGGAATCGACTTCGACCGCGAATATCCCCGACATGTACAGCTTCGGCGCTTTTCGCGCAAGAAAATATCTTTTGTCGCCGTGCTGGCGCGCCATTTCGTGTACAAGCGGGATGCCCTTCGCCTCCGCGGAGATGAGATAGTCGTAATCGGGAGCTTTCTTCAAAAGCTCTCCCGCTGCCGCGACCGTCAGATCGGGATCGCCGAAGATGACAAAGGCCGCGATGTAGATGTCGTCGTTAAGTTTGCAGAGCGGCAACGAGCGATCGAGTCCCGCGACGGTTATTTTATATTCCAGCAGAATCACCTCCTCCAAAATCAGAACCGATAAAACAAAGTCGCTATTATTTTATCACAAGCGGGGAACCTTGCGAGTACCGTCCCTGAAAATCTGTTTTGCGTCAAGTGCAGGGCCATGATAGAATAGCGTTTGGGTGATACCGTATGGCTAAGGATTATTACTTCAGTTTCAGCAGAAATCGGTGGGATCCGACACCGCTCATCGTCGTCGTCATCATCGTCTGTCTGGCGGCGGCGGCATATGCGTGGTTCAACGCCAAGGATGCGGAGGCCGTCGAGACGCAGGAGGCGGCTGTGGCGGCCGCACTCGAGGATCTGCGCGCGGAGGCGAATTCCGTCAAGGTGTCCGTCGACCTGCCCGGCAGGTTGAACAGCGAGAGTTACATCCTGTTGCAGCGTTCGGATTACAACAGAAAATTTGAGATGAAGGGCGGTTGGGAGAGCGCGACGCCCGATGCGACGCCGGCCGAGGACGCCTTTATGCACGAGCGCATACGGATGGCCAAAGAGGCAAACGAGAGGGTCTACCCCGCGTCGATGGCGAAGATGCTGACGGCGCTCGTTCTCATCGAGAGGATTCCCACCGAAGATTACGATAAGAGCATTGAAATAACGAGAGCTGATATGGATTACCTCTATAATGACGGGGCGTCCGTGGCGGGGTTTGAGATAGGGGAAAAGGTCAGCGCCCGGGATCTGCTTTACGGACTCATGCTGCCCTCCGGCGCGGAATGCGCGTCGGCGCTCGCAAGATACTCCGCGGGGGATGTCGAGGAGTTCGTTGAGTCCATGAACGCGAAGGCTGTAGAAATAGGCATGACGGACTCGCACTTTTCGAATCCCGTCGGCCTGCACGATGAAGAGACCTATACGACGGTTTCCGATATAGCGCTCCTGCTCGACTACGCGATGCGCGACGAACGCTTCTCAGAGATCATCTCGACGCAGAAGTACAAGACCGCGCCGACGAACAAACACGAAGACGGACTCGAAATGAAAAGCACGTTCTATCAGCAGGGCGAGATCGTGTTGAAATCCGATGATGGTGAGATCATCGGCGGTAAAACAGGCTACACGAGTGAGGCGGGCCAGTGCCTTGCGAGCTACATGGAGAAGGGCGGCGAACGTTTCATCCTTGTGACCGCTGCGGCCAAGCCAGAGGATTTTCACAAGAAGGCGCTGCACATAGAGGATATGCTGTCCGTGTTCAACGCGCTCGAGGTGAATCGTTCGGCGGAGCAATAAGGAGCGATAAGGACAGGAGGACGCATGGGAATGTTGATGTACGAGGAATTGCGCGAGGAGTTGTGCGTGACGGCAAAACTCATCTTTGATCGGCGGCTCACTAACGCGGTAGGCGGGAATTACGCGGTACGCCCGGCTGACGGGCACGTTCTCATTACACCCGCCTTCATGTCAGAGCGCAAACATTCGGCGCTCGAACCTAAGGACATCCTGCTCATAGATTACGACAAGAATATCATCGACGGAGAGGGCGAACTGACGCGCGAGGTCGACATGCACCTGCTGCTGCTCACGAGGCACGAGCACATCGGAGCGACCTTGCACGCGCACCCCTTCCATTGTATGCCGTTCGTGGCGGCGGGCAAGCCGATACCGAGCATGACGGAAGCTACGGAGGACAGGGGCGATGCGGGCTGCATACCGTTCGCGCGCGCCTATACGCCCGCACTCGCGGCGGCGGTAGCGAAGTATTTCGAGGACAGGCGCGAGCTTGCGGAGCGTGTGCCGCTCGGCGTTGTGCTGCCGCGGCACGGTGTGCTCGTCTCGGGGAAGGATATTTATTCGGCGCTCAGTATGCTTGAGCTTATCGAGACGGACGCGTACTGCGCGATTTGCCGCAATCTGATATAGCGCGCAGGTTCGGGAATGCTGGTCAGCGATTCCCGAGTATGGTGATGCCGCCGATGACGGGCAGCGGTTTCTCGACGCCTTTCATCGCGTTGACTATGCCGATGATTATGAGCACGAGCATCGCCACGTTGTATAAAAAGTGTAGGACGTATGCGAAGCCAAATCCCACGCCGAACGAGAAGACGCCAAACATCCCGGACGTCACGCCCAGTATAGCGAATACGATGCTTCCGATGATCTCGAATATGAAGAGTACAAGACCCTGATTCGCGTGGAAGCGCGCGTAATGCGACTCCTTCGGTGCCGCGAATATCGATACAAAACAGAGTATGGCCAGGTATGAGAGTACGCCGAACACCTTGTTTGTCGCGACGTCCTCTTGATAGTTGTTGTACGGAGTTCCGGGGATATGTCCGGAACCGTAGGGACTCCCGAAATTCGGCTGCCCTTGTCGCTGCCCGTCCCACTGTTGCTGCTGTTGGCCGCCTGGCTGCGATCCGGACGCGGGATCCGTGTACGAGGCGCCGTCTGCCGGGTCGGCGGATTCGCCCACTTCGGAGGCTGTGGTTTCGCCCGCCGCGAGCAGCTTCGCCTTTTCGGCGTCGTATTCGTCCTGTGTTATCGCCCCGTCGTCGAGGAGGGATTTCAGTTTTGCGATTTCATCCAATGTACTCATGTCAGTTCCTTTCTGTGG
>JAISZM010000026.1 GCA_031269205.1 Eubacteriales Family XIII. Incertae Sedis bacterium
CGCCGCTATGCAGGAGGTGCTGTACCGTCGCTTCAGACGCGCCGCGGCGGGCGACAAAGGGTTTCTTCCGCTGCCCGACATCATACTCATAGACGGAGGCAAGGGCCACGTGACGGCCGCGCGGCAGACGCTCGACGCCCTGCGCGCGTCGGCCGCGAAAACTTCAGCGAGACGCGCCGCGAAAAATCTGAACGAGCGCGACGAAACGAACCCCGCGGAAAACGAAGCAAGCTCCTTCGCGGCCGCCCTCGAAGAGGTGCGGATAGTCGGCATGGTGAAGGACAGCAAGCACAGAACGCGCGCCCTCGTGGTTCCTCGCGATCACGAGAGCGGTGTGAACGACGGCAGCGAATACGACGAGTTGGCGCTCAAGAACAGATCGGAACTCTTTCATCTCATAGGCCGGATACAGGAGGAGGCGCACCGATTCGCGATAGAATACCACCATCAGCGCCGCGACCGCGCCATGACGGAGTAACCCGCCGGAGACGTCGGTGAAACGGAGCGTTGAAAAGTGTTTCGCGCGGTGGTATAGTTAGGAGAACGTCATTGATGAAGCGTTGCGCGCGGAAGCCCGTGGCGGGGAATTGATAGACCTGTCCTTTACGGACGACGGATACCATCTGAAGCGCCGCGGCGCGGGAGACACTTACATGGCTGACAATAATAAAAGAGACGAAATCGAAAGGGAAGAAGAACTCGAAACCATCACGCTCGAATTTGACGACGGCGTGGTGTTGGAGACGGAAGTCCTCGGCGTGTTCGAGTCTGACGGGAAGGACTACATCGCTCTCGCGCCAGAGGACGGATCCGACGACGTGTACCTTTACGGATACCAGGAGGTTGAAAACAGCGAGGACGAGTTCGAGTTGCTCGACATAGACGACGAAGCGGAGTTTTCGGCAGCCGTCGAAACCTTTGAGAAGTTGATGGATATGGAGGCGATATCCGAGGATAATTGACCGACGTGACGGGCGCCTGTTGCGTCTTTGCTCATCGTGGTCTGTTTCGCGCGTTCATAAGGGAGGTGTATCATGCTTGAGGTAAATCGGGAGAGAATGCACGAAAAGCTCAGCGCGTTCAGCAAGTTCGGCGCGCTTGAGGGCGGTGGAATCACGAGGTTGTCCCTGTCCGAACCCGCGCTCGCCGCGAGAGCCGAGTTCAAAGAGAGGGTCGAGTCTCTCGGCATGATCCTCGAGTCGGACGACATCGGCAACCTGTACGCGACCTGGCCCGGTACGGTGGAAGGCCTGCCGCGCATCGTCATGGGTTCGCATATAGATTCGGTCAGGAACGGCGGCAACTACGACGGCGTCTACGGCGTACTCGCGAGCCTCGAGGTAGCCGAGACCGTCATTACTGAAGGAATCAAACTCCGCCATCCCATCACGGTGATGATATGGACGAACGAGGAGGGCGCGCGGTTTGAACCCGCGATGATGTCTTCGGGTATAGTCATGAAAAAGTTTGCCAAGGAGGCGATGCTCGCCGTCGTCGAAACGGGCGGGACGGTCACCTTCGGCGAAGCTCTTGAGGCGAGCGGATGGATTGGCGACGAGGCCAATCGGCTGAACGACAGAGACTACTGCGCGTATTTTGAACCGCACATAGAGCAGGGTCCGGTCTTGGAGGAGGAAGGGCTCGACATAGGCGTCGTGGCCGGTGTTGTGGGGATGGTCAACTACGACATCATACTCGAGGGCGTATCGAGTCACGCCGGCACGACGCCGCAGAGCTATCGCAAGGATGCGCTCAGAGCCGCGTCGAAGGTTGTCATGGATCTCTGGGACAAGCTCGGCGCGCTGGCGGACGATCTCGTGTTCACGATGGGTGAGATAACCTGCCGCCCGAATATACACACGGTCGTTCCGAACTACGTGAAGTTTTCGCTGGACGCGCGCCATCAGGATATGAATATCGTAGGCAAGGTTGTGGACGTCGTCAAAGCGCTCCCGAGCGAAGTCTACGGCTGCAAACTCAGCTACGAGGAGCATTGGGGGCGGAAGACGATACAGTTTGACGAGCGACTGCTCGGCTATCTTGAGACGACGACGAAGGGCCTCGGGTACAGTTGTAAGCGCATGTATTCGGGCGCGGGTCACGACGCGCAGTACGTGTCGGAACTCCTGCCCTCGGCCATGATATTTATTCCGAGCAAGGACGGTCTGTCTCATACGGTCGTCGAATACTCATCGCCCGAGCAGGCGTGGCGCGGCGCAAACGTGCTGCTGAACGCCCTGGTGGAAGCCGACCAGAGTTTCTGATCCGCCGCGAAAAATTGAACCGAAACACCAAAAGAACCGCCGGTATTCCCGGCGGCTCTTTGACCATTCCATGGCGCTTTAGCGCTCCCCTAGTTGATCTGTTTGATGCTCTCGATGACGACGGGCGTCAGGGGCGCGTCGTTAGGCTCTCCCGACGTCTCTACGGCGGATATCCTGTCGACCACATCCATGCCGCTTGTCACCGTGCCGAAGGCGGCGTACTCGCCGTCGAGAAACGTGGCGTCCGCGTTCGTGATGAAGAATTGACTCGACGCCGAATCGGGCGACTGAGACCTCGCCATACTTATGACGCCGCGCCCGTGGCTGATCGTGTTGTCGACGCCGTTGGAACTGAACTCGCCCTTGATGGTCTCTTCCGCGCCGCCCATACCCGTGCCTTCGGGATCGCCGCCCTGGATCATGAATCCCGGGATGATGCGGTGGAAGGTCAGGCCGTCATAGAAGCCTTCGTTCACGAGCTTCAGAAAGTTTTCCACGGTTATCGGCGCGGCTGACGGATCAAGCTCTATATCGATCTTGCCGCCGTCCTGCATGACGATCTCCACCACCGGTTTTGTTTCAGCCACTTGTACATCCTCCTTGTTTTCCGCTTCGCCGCTTTCAGCCGGCTGTCCGCAGCTCGAGAGCAGCGCCGCCGCCGCGAGCAGACCCACGATGAGCACGATACAGAGGGCCGGAACAGACCGTCTTCTCTCCGTGCAAATCATGACGCGTCCTTCGCTAGTTTCTTGATGACCTCGAATGTTTCGTCCGAGATGACGTGTTCCATGCGGCAGGCGTCAATGGCCGCCGCGCTTTCGCTGACGCCGCCCGCGACGAGCCAGTCGTAGATGGCTGAATGGCGTTCGTAGACTTGCTCGGCCGCCTCGATGCCCGATTCGGTCAGCGTGATAAAGCCGTCGGGATCGACTTTTATGAGATCCCCTTCGCGCAGTTTCCTCACGGCGACGCTGACGCTAGGCCTTGTATAGCCGGTTTCGACCGCGATGTCTATAGACCTGACCGCCCCCGTTTTTCTCGAAAGGAGGAGAATGGTCTCGAGATAATCCTGCGCCGATGCGCGTATCTGCATGATGTTTCCTTCCATCTGTTCGCTCGAATCGGTTGTGGCGTGACGCGTGAACACTATCCTGGCCGCTCGCTCTGTAGTCACTCTCCAGCCGCTCAGTTATTGTTATATATCATTTATTATAGCCGAAATCTTTCCGCAACCCAAGCGTTTTTCCGAGAACGTTCGAATGAATGTCCGAATGAGCCTCAAATGGTGGCACAAGGACGACCGGGAACTTCGTCCGGCTCGTTGGGCGCGGCTCGATATCCTCTAAGCGACGGACATGCCGAGCAGGGGCGCCTCGCGCGTCGCGTGAGCCGCCTTCACATTGTAGGCGCCGGTGTGCCGTCCAGCGTAGAGGCTGGCCGCAATCTCGAACTTCGGAGCGACATCCAGAAACACGTCGACCAGAGCGGGTTCAAAGTGCGTTCCGCAGCCTGATTCGATGATGCTGGCGGCCATGGACGGAGCCATCGCCTGCTTGTACGGGCGGTTCGAGATGAGCGCGTCGTAGACGTCGGCTATGGCCATAAGCCTGCCCTCGAGAGGTATGTGCTTGCCGTACGACCCGCACGGGTAACCGGATCCGTCCCACTTTTCGTGATGCGCGCCCGCTATCGTGCGCGCGTATCTCAGCTCCGGCTTTTCCGCGGCGCCCAAGGCCACGCGGTCGATGATCTCGACTCCGAGAGCCGCGTGTGTCTTCATTATCTCGAATTCTTCCGCCGTGAGTTTTCCGGGCTTGTTGAGGATGTCCTCGCTTATGGCTATCTTCCCGATATCGTGCAGCGAGGCGGAACACAGCATCAGTTCGAGATCCCAACAGTTCAGGACGTCGCAGTACATGTTTTTCTCCGCCATTCGACATATGAGAAGCTCGAGATACCT
>JAISZM010000061.1 GCA_031269205.1 Eubacteriales Family XIII. Incertae Sedis bacterium
CTACTATCCCTCGGCGGAGAAGATACGCGCGGCGATCGAAATGAATTTCGTCTAGGGAAACACTGATTAATTCCGTTCTCCAGATGAGCCGATGGATTTTCCGCCTGACACAGGCAAAAAACGCAGGGATACTGGTGGTATCGTGAGGCTTAGCTGCGAGCCGAAGGCGAGTCTCATCCAAAGCGTTGCCGAAGTCAGGCGGAAAATCGGCGGCTCATCTGGTGGACATGAATTAATCAGCGTTTCCCTAGGCCAAATTGGCGTAACTCAGTTGCCGCATGATGCCTTGCATTATGCGGGCGGCCTCGTCTATGTTATCGTTTATGTAAGCGGTCGCCTCAGTCGCGTTGAAGTCGCCCTCCGCTATGAGCGGCGCCCTCTTTTCGAGGCGCGCGGCCGCGTATCTGCCGGATTCGCGCACTATGCGCGTCCACATGTTGACGCGCACGACGCCGTCCTCACTGAAGCCCTTGATATCCTCGTCCTTCAGACTCGAAACTCCGTGCAACACCAGCATGGGTCGGCCGAGTTCCCTGGTCAGAGTCTGTGCCCTGTCCTTCAGATACGTCGCTTCCGTTCCCGTCGACTGTTGTTCCGTGCCGAGGTCAGCTACGAGGAAGTCGACGCCCGTTCTCTCGACAAAATCGGCCGCTTTCTCGACGTAGTCGTCGCGTTGCGCCGCTTTCGTGCCGTCCCCGACGGCGAGTCCTTCGACGATGCCCTCGACGAGAACCCTGCCGCCGTATTCCTTCACGTACTTACTCGTCATCTCGATGTTCTCTTCGAACGGATACGTCTGGGCGTCGAACATGACGCTCGACAGCATATCCGCACACTCCGTCATCTCCCAGGCGTCCGCTTTCGGATCGCCGTGGTCGAGGTGCGTCATAGCCGCTACGTTCGTATAGGGGGCGTAGGCGCCCTCCGTCAGGGCGCGGCAGTATTCGAGCGCGGAGCGAAACCCCACGCGATGACTGCCCGATCTCGTGACCCTGGCGCTCTGCTGCATATGCGAATAGTGCGAAGTCATCGCGACCACGACGGGTATCTGTTCTATCCCGCATTCCTTCGCGAACGTGTCGGCAGCGATAAGTATCGCCTCCGTGTTCCAGAAGCTTCCCGTGCAAAACAGCGCCACGCTCACCCCTTTCGAGGCGGCGTCCTCTATGAGCCTTCCGGCTGTGTCCCTGTCCGTGATAAATGACATAGTTCCCTTTCTTTCGGAGCAATGCTGAATTCCCAAAGGGATATATATCCGTCAGGGAGTCGTCCATTTCCGCGTAGAGCGTGACCCGGTTCGGCGCGATCAGTCGAATATGACCACTCCTTTGATCTTCGGATCCTTGCTTTCGGCCATGTATCGGATAGCGTCCTCCAGTTCGTCGAGTTTGAACCTGTTCGTGATGATCGGACTCAGGTCGACCTGTCCCGAGCCGACGGCGTGGATGACGTTGTCCCAGACCAAGGGCGCGAGCCACGCGAAGCGTATCGTGCGCTCGGACTGTATGGCGTCGAGTACGGGTATCTTCAGAAGGTCGTCGGGCGAAGGCAGACCGAAGTAGACTATCGTCGAGAAAGCTCCCGTCACGTTCAGCGCGTCCTGCAGGGCGTCCATGTTGCTCGTGGCCACAATGCAGCGCTGGGCGAGATCCCCGCCGTTCAGTTCCTTTACCTTGTCCGCCGCGTTTTCCACGTAGTATTTCGAAGCCTTGTCGCGTATGTTCAGCACGTGATCCGCGCCGCGATCCTTCGCTATGTCGAGGTTGTAGTCGCGCGTGCCTATCGTGACGACGACGCCCGCGCCCGCGGCCTTCGCGAGCTGCGTCATAAAGAGGCCGATAGCGCCCGCGCCGTACACGACGACGGTCTGGCCGAGCTTGATGTCGAGGTCGAATACGCCGTGCGTCGAGCAGGCGAGCGGCTCGAAGAGAGCCGCGTGCTCAAACGCGATGTTGTCGGGTATCTTGTAGGCGTGCGTGTATTTGACGCGCACGTACTCGGCGAAGCAACCGTTCACGGACACGCCTATGACCTCGCAGTTCGGGCAGACGTTGAATTCGCCCCTGAGGCAGGCCGGGCACGCGTTGCACTGCTGCACGGGATTGATCGTCACGCGATCGCCCTCGGCGAAGAGGCCAAGGCTCTCGGGTATCTTGCCGACCTTCGCGACGACGCCCGACGCCTCGTGGCCGAGATAGAGCGGACCCTTGCCGTCGGCCGTATCGAGCGGGCTGTGTCCGTAGTAGTAGGACACGTCAGAGCCGCAGATGCTGACGGCCTTGAGTTTGACGAGCACCTCGTTGTCCATGATCTCGGGGACGGGTACGTCCTCGTACTTCATGACGAGCGGCTCATAGAATACTTGCGCTTTCATTGTATCTGACATTTCTTTGCCTCATTTCTACTGACGCGGCGAGCGAATCACCGCTTATTGAAAAATAAACTCACCTGTCCCGTTATTTTAACCGTGTCGCCTATCCCGCTTCTCCCTGCTTCGCGAGCGACCCCTTTTCCGGCGCGCCGCTCTCGTGAGCCGCGAAATGCTTCAGTATGACGAGCGGTTCGACGGCCGATCCGTTCACGACCTCGACGCCCTCGCTCGCCCTGTCATATGATACGTAGAACTCGTCCGCCGTCAGCTGTCCGTAGCGAATGAGCGTCGGCGACTCGGCCGCGAACTGCCCTATGCGGCCGTGCCCCTGCACGACCAGGCAACCGTAGGCGGTGCGGTCGCTCACGACGACCGAGGCGCCGGGCGCGACGGTCAGTTCCTTCGCCGCGACGTATTCGTTGCCGTAACATATCCACTTCTGCTCCCAGCCGTCGCCGCTTTGGTCGGCTCTGTTTGGGCGGAAGTAGGTCTCGCGGTAGTCCGTTATCGTGTTCAGTTCCCAGTCGATGGCGTCCATGACGGCGTCGAGGTCGTTCTCCCGACCCTCCGGCAGGTAGCCGTAGAGCCAGTCGCGCCCGAATATCTCGCCCGAACCGACGACGTTCTCCCACAGGGCCATGACGTCGCTGTTCCACTGAGGCTCATAGGTGCAGAGCGAGCCGGGAGCGTGTACGACGCCGGCCGGCGTGTACCAGCCCGTGCCGAGTTCTATCTGGAAGGCTCTCGACAGTTCGAGGATCTTCGTATCGACTTCCTCGTGCTTCGCGAGCCGTGCCTTCACCTCTTCCTTCGTGACCGAAGGGTCGAAGCCGAAGAAGGTCGTCGGCCTCGTGCCGAGGTGGTTGTTGTACTGTTTCGGGAAGAAGTAGTGCTCGTGCTTCGGCGTGACGCCGACCTTGGCGCAGGCCTCGGGCGAGTGGTGGACGTGGTGGAACAGCGGCTCGTTGTAGTCGTAAAACTTGCTGTACATCGGCCACGTGCCATATCTTTCGTGCAGGGCATTCCCGTAGAGATCGGCGCCGAGTTCGTTCACGAAATCCTCAAAGAGAACGGCGTGCGACGGGTCGCCATCCACGTTCACGAAGGACATGCCCTCGTGCTCGGAAGCGCCCTCCGTCTCCACCCTTGTTATCGATGAGAACCAGCGCTCGACTATGGCGCCGCGCTTCATTCCCATCGCGTACGTGTCGTCGGGATGAAGCCGCAGACGACGGCCCGGTCGGTTGAACGGCCGAGGCACCCACGTAGGCGTGAGGTTCAGTATGCCGTCGCCCCCGGCGAGGATGCTCGCAAGTTCGCTATATGATAGTGACATGATAGTACCTCTAACTATACTTGTTGATGTGCTCGTCGACGAATTTCTTGCTTGCCGCCGTCTCTTCCCACGCGTCGGGACACTCGCACAGGTCTATAGCCCACCAGTCGCCCTTGTAGCCGGCGGCGAGCAGGGCCGGGATGATCTCGTCGAAGTTCAGCAGACCCGTGCCGAAGGGCGCGTGCGTGCTCGTGTTGTCGCTGTTCAGCGTGCCGTCCGAGTCGATGACATGGACGAAGCCTATCTTGCCCTTCAGCATATCGATGAACTCGAGGACGCCGCCGTCGAGTGGCGAAGGCTCGATGTGGTTCGCGCCCGACGCGCACATATGGCCGTGGCAGGTGTCGAACAGCACCGAGAAGTTCGGCTCGCCGACGCGTTCGTACGTTTCCAGGATATACTTCGGCTCGTTGATGATGAAGCCCGGCTCGAACTCCCAGACGACCTGCTGGCCGTTTTTCGCGGCGTACTGCGCTATCGTCTTAAAGTTTTTCACGACGAGGTCGCGCACCTGCTCGTAGGTCATGCCCTCGGGGACGGCTACGTTCTTGCTGCCGGTATCCACGCGTATCGTGTTCCATCCCATCTTTGCGGCAAAGTCGCTGCTTTCCCGGAAGAGCGCAAGCCACGCGTCAGGATCCTGCACGGCGTCGACGCTCCAGAGATCGACGGCATAGTCCGCGACCTCAAGACCCGCGTCCGCGAGTAGCTTCGCGAGTTCGGCCCTCTTTTCATCCGTGTCGTAGAGCTTCGGAGCCGCGTGAGGCTCAAAACCTCCCATGCTGATGCCGTCATACTTCAGGTCGGACAGTTTTTTCACGACTTCGGGCAACAGGATGGGCGTCTCGAGAAAGGCGTAGGCCCAACTGCCGATAGATACTTTTTTTGCCATGGTAGCACCCTCCTTGTGTACTTCGTTTACTTTAGTTTACTTTGCTTACTTGGTTTTAGCTCATTCTCCGCGCTCGCGCAAACGCCTCGCGGCGGCCGGCGCGCATGGGGCTAACTGAAAAGCGACTTCAGGAACGGTATGCCGTCGCGCGCTATAGCCTCAGGCGATTCCGAGAACGGGCGCCATACCGAAGCGGCCTTCGCGATCTCCACGCAGTCCGGCGTGAACGACTCGATGTGCATGTAGTCGTCGTAGCCCACGTCCTTCAGCGCCGCGACGATGGCCGGCCAGTCGAAATTGTCCTTCCCCGGCGTGCCGCGGTCGTTGGCGCAGGAATGGAAGTCGTATATCTTCGCCTTCGTTCCCGCAAGGCGTATGGCGGCCGGGATGTCGCTTTCCTCGATGTTCATATGGAAGCTGTCGAGAAGGAATCCGACGTTGTCCCTGTCAATGCGTTCGATGAGTTCGACGCCCTGCGCGACCGTGTTGATGAAGTCCGTCTCGAATCGGTTCAGCGGCTCTATCGCGACCTTCACGCCGTGCTCGCCCGCGTAGTCGGCGCATATCTTCAGGTTCTCGACGCCCAGATCCCATTTTCTCGCAACCTCCTCCGGCGTCTGCTGACGAGCCTTGCCGACGGCGGAGTAGGCCGGCCCCGCGATGACGTCGGCGCCGATCTTGTTGCAGAAGTCGACCGCTTCCTTGAAGTACGCGATGCCTGACTCGCGTATGGCGGGGTCGTCCGAAGACAGATCCCTCGTATCCCCATGAACGCCGACGACCGTGTGAAGCTCGATGCCCGTAGCCTCCTTGGCCGCGTTGATCTCGTCGGCGTCAAGCACGGAAAAATCCTCGAGGGCTATCTCGAAGGTGTCACAACCGTAACCCTTCGCGAGTTCAAACCACTTCTGCGGCTCCGTGAACGGGGAGGCCCAAGCGAGCGAATTCATACCAAATTTCATAATCTCTCCTTTCGTCCGGGTATGCTTGTACTTTCCCGCATAGCGCGCACGCTACGAGAAAAATCCGGCGCATAACCGGCGCTCTCTTCTCAGTAATCTATCTTGACCCACGTCGCTCCGGCTTCGCTCGAATCCACGCACTTGTTGAAGAACTCGACGCCCGCGAGGCCCATCTCGAGGGTCGGATAGCCATAGTCGTTCTCATCGATCTTCTTGCCGGCCTTCTTGTCCTTAAGCGCGGCCGCGAAGTCCTTGTAGATATTCGCGAACGCCTCGGTGAGACCCTCGGGGTGACCCGTCGGCACACGCACGTACTTTGAGGCCTCGGGCGTCAGGTAGCCCGCGCCCCGCGAGTAGATGCGAGGCGGCTCGCCGCGCAGAGAGAGTTTCAGATAATTGTTTTCCTCCTGAACGAACTCGATGGTACCCTTGTCGCCGAATATGCGTATCTTCAGCGCGTTGTCGAAGCCTATTGCCACCTGCGAGGTCCAGTATATGCCCGTCGCGCCGTTTTTAAAGCGTATGAGAGCCTCGACGTTGTTGTCGAGTACGCCGCCCTCCCCGAACACGTCGAGGTTGCAGGCGAGACTGTCGATATCCAGTCCCGTCACGTAGTTCACCCAGTTCTCGATATGCGTGCCGAGGTCGGCCACGGCCGCGCCTCGGCCCGAGAGTTTCGGATCCGCGCGCCACGGCTTGTTGTCCTCCGTGATCGTCTCAAGCGTATCGAGCAGCCAATCCTGCGGGTATTCTCCCATGACCATGCGAATATCGCCTATGACGCCGTTTCTGACGAGCTGGCGCGCTTCGCGAACCATCACATGACCCGTGTACGTGTAGGTCACGGCGAAGAGGCAGTCGTGCGCCTTCGCCGTCTCGATGAGATCCAACGCCTCGTCGACCGTGAAGCAGAGCGGCTTTTCGCAGGCCACATTGATGCCCTGTTCGAGGAAGAGTTTCGCGGCGGGCGCGTGAAACCTGTTCGGCGTCACTATGTCCACCCAGTCGATCTTATCCTCACGCGCGCCTTCGGCCGCCGCCATCTCCTCGAAGGAGCCGTATATCCTGTCGTCGGCGACTCCCATCTCCCTGCCGGCCGCAAGTCGCTCGGCCTCGGGTATGACGTCCGCCCAAGCTACGATATCAGCCTCGTCGTTCAGCCTTATGGC
>JAISZM010000074.1 GCA_031269205.1 Eubacteriales Family XIII. Incertae Sedis bacterium
CAATCGGTATTGTGCATACCGCAGGAGGCCTGCAGAATATCGCAGTAAGGCGACAGGGCTTCCGCGATGCGGATGCCTTCTTCCACGTCAATGCCGCCGGGCTCAAACTCCGACACCGAAATCCTCACGTCAAGTATCATATCCCCGCCTACCGCGGCCCTGATCGCGTCGAGTATTTCAAGGGGATAGCGCAATCTGTTTTCAAAACTTCCGCCATACTCGTCCGTTCGCCTGTTCGTCAGCGGGGAAAGGAACTGCGCTATAGGTATCGAATGGCCGAAATGCAGCATCACCCCGTCAAATCCCGATTCCTTGATGCCGACAGCCGCCTGGACATACTTCTCCTTGAAATCCGCCATGGCTTCCTTTGGAATCTCTCTCCCGACGCCCTGTCCCATAATGGAGCAACCGTCGCTCACCGTATAGCCATCGGGGAAAACGCCGATTAATTCCATCGTACATTTGGCGCCATGCAGGTGAATCCTTTCGGAAAGGTCACAGAGCCGGTTCCTGTGGTTCGGCACGCTCACGTCCCAGCCGGAATGGACGCCGTCGTCCCGCGCTGACCCTATCGCCACGTTCGCGCACGTGACGAGCCCTACGCCCGCCTTCGCGCGCGCTTCAAAAAAGCGAATCCCCTTCTCCGTCGGGTACGGTTCCCCGTTTGATGCCGTATGCATCGTAGACGGCGCTGAGATAACGCGGTTTTTCAGCAAATGTCCCGCCACGCGTATAGGCGAGAATATATGGGGGTAAAGATTTTTCATAATGCCACCTCCGCCTATCGCATCGACGGGTCGATTAATATCTTGAACTGACCTCGGCGATCCTCGCGCGCGAGCCCCTTTGCCACGCAGTCATCAAGCGAAACTATGTCTGTGACCATATTCGGGAAATCGATTTTGCCCGAGTCGAGCATATCCAGATACATGGAGACCTCATCCCGCGTATACACAAACGTAAATAACATTTCAGGTTCTGTCACGGAGAACATTCCGGGAATCAGCCCCGACATCGGTTCCTGTATCGTCCCGATGACCACGACCTGACCGCCGGGTCTGACCGCCTCATAGACGCAGTTGCGCAAGGAGGCGTTGTTGCCGGCGCATTCAAAGACTACATCGGCGCCCACAGGCGAACCGAGCATCCCTTTTATCGTGCCGCCAATATCATCGCAGGACTTCGCGTCTATGAAGTAATCGGCTCCATACGCTTTCAGCGTCGGCGATTTCGCCGGATTTGTGCCGATTGCGATAATAGTGCGCGCACCTCCCGCCTTCAGCAGCCGGATAGCCGCGAACGCGATGGAACCGGCGCCGGATACGACCACATTAACCCCGAGCTTGAACTTCGATTTGCGTATGCCGTGCAGGGAAACGCAAATCACATCAAACAGAACGGCATCCTTCATATCGACATTCTCAGGAACCGGCAGAATCATAGTGTGCGCCACATCCCGGACCAGCATATATTCCGCGTAACCTCCGTCGGGGCCGCCGATGCCGGCCGTGCGCGGCAATCCGTATAGACAGATATTTGTGTCGCCGCGTTTACAGGAGGGGCAATCCTCAGGGCAATGGCCGGGAGGGCCCAGGAGAACCCTGTCGCCGATCTTGAAATCTGCCACGCCTTCGCCCACCTGATGTACCGTTCCAACATTTTCATGGCCAAGCACGATTGGCCGCTCTAAAAAGGGGTGCCCGTTTTTATAGAACTCCACATCGGTTCCGCAGATACCGACATACTCTATCTTCACGACCATTTGACCCGCCCCCGCAACGGGAATATCGCGCTCCTCAACGCGCACGTCCTGTTTCCCGAATAAGACAGCCGCTTTCATATGACACCTCCCTCAATATCCATATTTCAATATCTGCAATCATAACACAGGGCATATCGCCGCGAGTATTCTATTCGCTCTTTTATTAATGCGGTTTTCGGAATTCACTTACTCTTTTTTTGCATGGGCTCGCGGATAAGGCGAAGATTATACTTGTTGATAGGCGAACGTTTTGAGGACGGGGAAGACGCATTGAAGACAGGGACGGACACTCCCCGTCTTTAGAAGTTAACACCATGAATCTTTAGCCTCAGATGTTCATCAATAAAATATTAAACAAATCTGATTTCAAGTGTCTTGCCTAAGCTCGTTGCGATTTCATTCAGAATGCCGTAGGAAACATTCATGTTCCCGTTTTCGATACGAGCAATCGTTGATTGCGGCTTTCCAACTTTTGCGGCAAGCTGACGTTGTGTCAAACCTTCTTTCTCTCTGAGCTGCGTAAGTGCAACCGCAACCTTGATGCGCTCATTCTCCTTGGCATACTCACGAGCAAATTCCTCGCTTTCAGACTTTTTCCTTTCAATCAAATCATCCATTCTGCTCATTTCAATTTACCTTCCTTATACATTCTACGCAGTTCCTTTGCATGAATTATTTCATTTTCTGGTGTCTTCGGAGACTTTTTCGTAAACCCATGCGTAATCAAATATTCTGAGTCAGCTTTATGAAAATACAATGCACGTTGTATATCACTTCCCTGTTTTGACCGTAATTCATATAAGTCATCCTCAAGTTTTTTTATCCATTGCATTTTTATTGCGGTGAGCAAACCATGTTCTTCCGTGTTACTGATAACAGCAAGCAATTTGGCCACATCTTTGCACGGTAACTCGTCAATATATTCTTCGAATTCGCTCGTGCCATCAAGTCGCCGTAGCCATCCAAACATCACTTTCTTATCCATAATTATATGATAGCC
>JAISZM010000116.1 GCA_031269205.1 Eubacteriales Family XIII. Incertae Sedis bacterium
AACCACTTTGATGAGTCTTATTCCCCGTTACCGACAGGCGACGTCACCCAAACCATCGGAGATCTGTCGCCGAACACGACGTACTACGTTCAGAGCGTCATCGAACTCAATCGCTCGCCCTCGGTAGAGAAAATATACTACGTCAGCCCCATTATAGAATTCACGACAAAGAACCCCATCGACCTGTCGAAGACGACAGAAAGCGGCGATGGCTACGAAGTATCGGGTTCGAAGATGCCGCTACCTCCGGAAGAGCAGACGACTCCCCCAACGCCGGTAGACGACCCGGATCGCGTGTTGACTATCACTGAAGATGGCGACTACGAAATCATCCAGTCCTACGGATCGGGCACATCCCTCTTCAAGCAGATAGAGGTGGATCCGTATGTGAACGCCACCATCACCATCAAAGACATAGACGTGACCTCCAAAGAAGGTCAAGAAAATCAAGTGGAAAAATCAACTTTCACCCTGAAGCCCGGCACCGCAATAAACCTGATCCTGGAGGGAGAGAACAGTCTGAGACAGGCGCACGAAAAAGGCAACGCCGCGCTGGACGTTTCTGATGGCGCGGCCGTCACCATAAGCGGTATCGGCAGCCTGACGGCGACGAGCGGTGGTGCTGGCGCGGGCATAGGCGGCCGTCCAGGGGAAAGAGGAGGCACAATAACGATTGACAGCGGCACAGTGACAGCGCAAGGCGGTGCCGGTAGCGCGGGAATAGGCGGTTGCGAAATTGGTGAGGGCAGCATAACAATCAACGGCGGTAACGTGGCCGCGACGGGCGGCTTAGGCGGTGCTGGCATAGGCGGTGGCGGCGTTCTTCTCGGCGCGGGTGTTTCCGACGACCTTGGAGGATCTGTCAAAATCAGCGGCGGTACGGTGACAGCGATAGGCAGCGCCTACAGCGCGGGTATCGGTGGCGGCATAAAGGGGTGTAGCGGTCTTATCGAAATCAGCAGCAAGGCTGACGTCACCGCGATCGGCGGCAACCTCGGCGCGGGTATCGGCAGCGGCTATGATTTTGGCGGCTCCCCCAGGCTCATCCAGATCAAGGGCGGCGTCGTGCGCGCGACGGGCGGCCCGGCTGGCGCGGGTATAGGTGGCGGCAGTGCTTCCTCCACCGTCGCTATCGAAATCAGCGGCGTGGCTGACGTCGCCGCGACAGGCGGCGCGGACCTAGGTGAGTACACAGCCGGCGCGGGCATAGGCGGCGGCGGCAGCGGGATTTACGGCACTGCGGCGTCCGCCAACATCAGCATCTCTCCCTCGGCCGTGGTCAAAGCCTTCGCCGCTTCTGCGACGCCGGGTTCGAGCGGCAAACGGGCGATCGACGCCTCCGAAAACAACGCAGGGGGCGCCTACTACGTCAACGCGTATCTCGACGTAGCGCCGCAGCAGGCCAGCAGGCTGGACGTCTACGCGGGCGGCGGCGACGACAAAACCGGCGAGTTGACGCTTCCGGCGGGCTACGCGGGCTTCGCCTATGTCACGGGAAACGAAGAGCAGAACGACAAGATAATGGCGTACAAAGCCGAAGACGGCGCCGCGCTCGGCAAGGTGGTGCGCGTTGAAGGCAATAGTTCGGAAATCACCTCGACGAATGGAAACGCGGCGCTCGCGGTCAAGCTCCTGTTCACCGGTCCGTACGCCATCGACCTGTCGACGACGATTCAAAACGGCGTGGGCTACACCGTATCGGGTACGACGATGCCGTCGTCTCCCTCACAGCAGATCACCGATCCGGACCGTGTGCTGACCTTCAAAGCAGGCGAGGAGGAGAGAACCTACCATATCACCCAATCCGGCGGGAATGGCACATCCCTCTACAAGCAGCTAGTGGTGGAGGAAGATGTGGAGGCCACCATCTCCATCGGCGGCATAGACGTGACCTCCAAAGAACAGGACAAACCGACCTTCGCCCTGGGAACGGGCGCGGACATAGATCTGATCCTGCAGGGATCGAACAGCCTGAGTCAGACCGCGTCAGCGACCGGTAACAACGCCGCTCTGAGCGTTCCCGCGGGCGCGACCGTCTCCATCAGCGGCGCCGGCAGTCTGACAGCGACGGGCGGCGCGGGCGGCGCGGGCATAGGCGGCGGCGCCAATCAAGCAGCCGGCACGATAACGATAGCCAGCGGCGCGGTGACAGCGACGGGCGGCACGGGCGGCGCGGGCATAGGTGGCGTCAACGACCAGGCAGCCGGCACGATAACGATCACCAACGGCGATGTGACAGCGACGGGTGGTACGGACGGCGCGGGCATAGGTGGCGGCGCCCTCAATATCGCTCATGCGGCCAGGGTCATAGCCTACGCGTCGTCGTCGGCCGCGAACGGCAAACGGGCGATCGACGCCACCGGTGGCAACGGAGGGAGCGGCTACTACGTCAACGCGTACTTCAGCGCGCCGGTCAGCAACGCTCCTGTCACGCTCGATGTCTACGATGCGGAGAGCAAGCTATATGAGTCGTTCAATCTGCCCGCAAACTACGCCGGCTTCGCCTACTCCACGCGTGCGGAGAGCACTCAAGACGACGCTATATTAGTCAGATCGGGCGACGTCCCGTTGGGCCAGCTGGCGCGCGTGGCGGACAATTCCCCCGTGATCACTTCTACTAAGGGATCGCAGGCCCTGAACGTGAAGTTCCGCACGACATCCCTGAAGGTCTCCAATGCCGTGACCGGCGCCTACGCCGACGACACCAAGGATTTCACCTTTACCGTGACCTTCACGAACAAAGACGACGTCCCCTTCGGTGAAGGTCAAACGTTCGCCATCACCGGCGGCGGGATAGGGAACGTGAACGCCCCGATCCTCCCGTCGGACAAGAAGTTGACCACGGACGAGTATGGCAAGGCGACCTTCACGCTGAGGCATGGTCAGTGGATCAAAATAGACGACATAGTGAAAGACGGCAAGGTACGGATCGTCGAGAGCAACTACAGCGGCTACACCCCGTCCTTTGTGGACAGCTGGGACAACACCGGCGTACCCGTCGAAGACGACGACACAGAAACGCTGTCCATGGTCGACTACGGACTCAGAACCATCGACTTCACGAACACGAGGGAAACAGTGGTTATCTCCGGTATCGTCGACGCGGCGGACAGCGCGCCCTTCATCATCCTGGCGGCGGGCCTGCTTGCCCTGCTGTGGTTCCGTCGCAAGGCGGTAGCCATGGTTCGCTTCGCGGAGGCCCAGGCGCGGATACGCGACCTGTGCGGAGACGCCCGCTCATGAATACCGGAGCGGAAATGGCGATGAACACCGGAGCGGAAATGGCGATGAACACCAGCCTCGCGAAGGAGCGCGGCGCCGCGCGGCCTTCCGCCCTGCGCGATCTGCTTTCGCTGCTCCTCAAGATCGGCGTGATAGCCGGCGTTGCGATCCTGATGTTCACCTTCGTGTACGGTCTGCATCGCAACGCGGACCCGGGCATGAATCCCGCGGTCAAGGACGGCGACCTCGCGGTGTTCTACCGGTTCGACAAGGACTACGCCGCCGGAGACCTCCTCGTGCTGGCCTTCCGGGGCGAGCGTCAGGTGCGCAGAGTCGTCGCCGTGGCGGGCGACACGGTGGATATCACGGAAGAAGGGCTGATGGTCAACGGCGCGCGGCAGCAGGAGCCGGAGATATACGAGGCCACGCAGAGATACGCCGATGGACCGGCCTTCCCGATGACGCTCAGCGCAGGCCGTGTCTTCGTGCTCGGCGACAGCCGGGAGGACGCGACGGACAGCCGCGTGTACGGGCCGGTGAACGCGGACGACACGCTCGGCTCGGTGATCGCCCTCATCAGGCGGCGCAATATGTGAACGAACCGACGACCGATAAGCGGAGAGAGGATAACAGGTAGAGGGAACGGAATATGAACAGGAGAGGTAAGGATGATGAACAATAGCGTAAGGGAAGGAAGCGCGCTTTCCCGCACAGAGCGGCACAGCGCGGTGACGGTGCAGAGCAGGGAACCCCCGTAACCCGCGAACATGACCGCGGGCCGGGACCGAGGGACAGCAGTGTTCCGCCCTCCCCGCGATGAGATACAGCGAATAAGAAAGTCACCACAAGATAGAGTTTTTAACAGCGACAAAAAGGAGAAGAAAAAAATGAAGAATCTAATGATCAAGAAGAGAGTGGGAGTAAGGGCGTTGCCGATAACGTTGGCCGTGATCCTGGCGCTCGTGCTGAGCCTCGGAAGCCTCACGGCGGTGTTCGCGGACGACCCGGAAGTGGACGCGACGGCCGCCCTCACCAAGGTATTCGAGATGGCGGAAGGGACGACCACCCCTGAGGCAGAGTTCACCTTCGATATAACGACGGCGTCAGAGAACGTGCCAACCGATATCCCGTCGGTAAACGACGTCGTTGTTGAATATGATTCGGCCGTGCTGGGAACCACCCACCAAGGTCTCAAGACCGTTCCGCTTCAATCTGGTAATATCTTTGCAGGTGTCAATTTCCCGCACGCGGGCATATATATCTACGACATCGCGGAGGAGGAATCAGGCTATACCATCGACCAAGACACAGAAACGTTGACCTATTCGGATGCCAGCTACAAAGTGAAGGTTTACGTCGAGCAGAAGCAATCAGGCACAGGCACATATATCAAAGCTATCGAGTCGTTTAAAACCACAGACGACGCCGGTACTTCTACCGACCCACAGGATCCGACTGGTGGCAAGGTAGACCCGACGCCCGGCACGCCCGATCCTGAACCCGAAGATCCGCTTAACGGCCTCAGTTCCATGACCTTCACGAACGTGTACGTCAAGAATACGGGCGGCGGAGGCCCTCCTAGCGGGAGTAATACCGTCCTGTCGGCCAGCAAAACGGTAATCGACGGTGGAGATGAAGCGAAATACTTCCCCTTTACGGTCAAGGTCACGAAACCCGCTACCATCGACGACACGCCGACCTACAAGGGCTACGTGATGGAGGGAGGCAGCGTAGTAACGTCGGCCTCCAACGGCGCGATTGTTCTGGCAGCCGGTCAGCCCAACAATTACATCAATTTCGTGTCCGGTACTGATACTACGGTGAAACTGAAGCACGGACAGAGTTTGGTGTTCACGGAAATTGAAGTAGGCGCAACCTATGTGGCGACGGAATCGGCACAGCTCAACTATAATACGTCGATAGAACTTACGGCCGATGACGTTGTTTCGAATTTGGGCGAGGTTCTGACGACCGGCGCGGCGCGAGGTGTCACCGAGGGAACCGACCTTGCGGCGTTCACAAACGCCTACGATGAGGTCACGCCGACCGGCGTCGTCATCGACAATCTTCCCTATCTCGGGCTGATAGCGCTCGCGATAGCGGCTCTCGCGGTCTACCTCGCGGCAAAGCGTCGCAGGAGGATTCGCGAGGCCATGGCGACTGAGCGGTCGTAGTCGGTCAGACGAGCAGACAGAGGTACGATGACAGGGGGCGGCACAGGAAGAAAGATCATACGACTTGCGAACGGAGTCGTAGATATGGTCGTCCTCATCATCGTACTGCTGCTGCTCGCCGCGGGAGGCTATTCCCTCTGGGACTCGGCACAGGTCTACAACGCGGCGGACGCCGCGCGTTATGAGAAGTACAAGCCCTCCGCTGACGACGGCGGCCTCTCCTTCGAGGAACTGAGGGCTACCAACCCGGACGTGTTCGCCTGGCTCACGGTGTACGGTACGCACATCGACTACCCGGTGGCACAGGGTCCGGACAACATGAAGTACGTGAACACGGACGCGACGGGAAAATACTCCCTCACCGGAGCGATCTTCCTCGACAAGAACAGCAGCAGGGACTTTTCGGACTTCAGCAGCATACTGTATGGCCACCATATGGAGAAGGAAGTCCTGTTCGGGGAGATCGGGCGGTTCGCGGACAAAGACTATTTCGACGACCGCGGGTACGGCTCGCTGTACTTCGGGGAGCGGTATCACGGACTGGAGTTTTTCGCCTTCCTGAAAGCCGACGCCTACGACAATTCGGTGTTCAGGACGGGGATAGAAGGACGGGAAGAGCAGGAGGCCTACCTCGGCAAACTGCTCGCTATGGCCGAACATACGCGCGATATCGGAGTGACGGCGGACGACAGGATAGTCCTGCTCTCCACCTGCGCCTCAGGCTTCGAGACGAACGGTCGCGACATACTCGTGGGCAGGATCACGGATGAGATGTTCGCCGACCCGTTCTATACGACAGAGGATGAGTACGGCGGGCCTCTGACGAACAGACTGTTGAGACGGATCCCGGCGTGGGTCTTCCCGGTGGCGCTGGCGGCTCTGATAGCGTTGTTCGTCGCCCGCAGACGTAAGGCAAAGAGGCGCAGAGATGAAGAGGGGCGTCGCGGTGAAGGCGGAGCGGACGATCCGCGGATAGATAAACAGAAGCGTTCCGGCGCGGACGGGGAAACGCCCCGGCTTTCCGGCGATGGAGATGAATGGACATGAGCGGTATTATTTCAGACAAAGGAGAGACTCTCAATCATAGGGGGACTTCCACATACAGAAGGAAGCACGGAAGGGGAAGGCTCGGCATCTTCGCGTTATGGCTAACCATAGCCTGCGCGCTGTGCGTCCTGCCCGCGCCTTCGGTATACGCCGCCTCGAATGAAGCCATCCTGACGCTGGAGCAAACTTTTGTGGACAGCGACAGTCCCGACGCCGCGAGCATCTTCAACTATCAGCTCTGGCCGGCGTCGTCCACAAATCCCCTGCCCTTCGGCAGTTCCGGCGGCGTCTATGAATTCTCCGTGTCGGGAACCGCGAGCAGGCAGATAGGACCCATCGTCTTCAACAGATCGGGCGTCTACACCTATACGATCAGCAGCATAACGCCCGACAAAACAGATTACACCATCGACCGCGGCGTCTATACGGTGCGGGTATACGTGAAGAGCAGCGGCACGGCCGCCGTCGTCGTCTACACGGGCGCGGGGGACAAGACCGCGCAGATATCGTACAGGCATGTGTACACGCCTCCGGAAGTGGAGCCTCCGGTCGATCCCCCGGTCGACCCCCCGGTGAATCCCCCGGTCAATCCTCCGGTCAACCCTCCGGTCAATCCCCCGGTCAACCCTCCGGTCAACCCCCCTGTGTCGAATCCCATCACCGACCCCCCGACGTCGACTTTCAATCCCCCGTCGGGCAATAACGGCAATAACGGTACCGACGGCAGAAACGGCATTAACGGCATTAACGGTAGAAACGGTATTAACGGCTCGAATGCTTTGCTTGGCACGACCCCCAACACCATCACGCCGACCTCCATAACCGGGCAGCCGAGTCCGTTGGGAGGGGGCGACGGCGGCACGACGTCTACGGAGATAGACTACCGGATTCCCGGAGCCAACCGGGTTCCCGGCTTCAGCGCCGAAGATCAGGCGAAGCTGGCAGATCAGACGGGCAATCCGTTTGTGGATCTGTCGAAGGGCAATGTACCTCTCGGCGACTTATCCGTGGGCGGTGTCTGGGGGTTCATGAACGTGCTCTTGGTGCTCGTCGCGCTGGTGAACGCGGTTCGAATGATCCTCAAGACGCGGGCAAAGAGAAAAGGGGAAACCGCTAAACCGGAGTGGAACAGGACGCGGGACAGCAAGCTCGCGGTGTTGTTCAGGAGGCTTGTGGTCGTCCTCGGCGTCGTCTCGCTCGTCGTCTGGTGGCTGATTGAGGATCTGGATCAGCCGATGGCCTGGGTGAACAAAGGAACGCTGCCCATAGAGGCGCTGTTCATGGCGCAGGCGGCGCTCAGCATCGTGTACGAGCGTCTGAGCAGGAAGAAACATGGCGCGCTGAAACTTGGCGCGGGCTAGTTATCTGAATAATATACTATATTCAGAATAGTATCAATTTTCTGTTGACAATCGCCTCCCGGCGCGTTATACTGTCTTCGTAATCATGTATTCGCGGTTTTTATTTTTGGGAGGTGATGTCTTATGATCAACGCAGGCGATACAGCTTTTATTATCATCTGCACGGCGCTCGTTTTCATCATGACGCCGGGGCTTGGCTTCTTCTACGGGGGCCTCGGGCGCAGGAAGAACGTCGTCAGCAATATGATGAACTCCGTGTTCATACTCGGACTCGGCATAGTGCTCTGGGTAGTCCTCGGTTACTCGATGGCGTTCGGCGGCAATACGGGCGGAATCATCGGATCGTTCGACCACCTGCTCATGAACGGCGTGTCGTTCACCGACCTGCTCGACCCCGAGGCGGAGTCGGGTTCGATACCCGTCTTCGTCTTCGCCGCGTTCCAGATGGCCTTCGCCCTCATAACGCCGGCCATCATCACGGGTTCGGTCGCGGGGCGCATCAAGTTCAGAGCGCTGTTCTTCATCATCGCGCTCTGGTCTATCATCGTCTATTACCCGCTCGCTCACATGGTGTGGGGCGAAGGCGGCTTCATCGGCTCCACCATAGGGGCGCTCGACTTCGCGGGCGGCGACGTCGTCCACATCAGCTCGGGTGTCAGCGGTCTCGTGCTCGCTCTGCTCGTGGGCAAGCGGCAGCAGTACGACGCGGTATCGTACCGGGTACACAACATACCCTTCGTCATGCTCGGCATGGCTCTGCTCTGGTTCGGATGGTTCGGGTTCAACGCCGGTTCGGCTCTCTCGGCGAACGACCTCGCGGGCCACGCCTTCCTCGTGACGGCGCTCGCGGCGGCAGCGGCCCTCGTGAGCTGGATGGTCATAGACGTCATAAAGGAGGGTAAGCCGACGCTCATCGGCGCCTGCACTGGCGTAGTCGCGGGACTGGTCGGCATCACGCCCGCCGCGGGATTCGTACCCGTGCACGCCGCGTTGATCATAGGGCTTGCGGTGTCCCCCATCTGTTACTTCGGTATCGCGCTCATCAAGAGTGTGCTGAAGGTGGACGACGCCCTCGACGCTTTCGGATGCCACGGCATCGGTGGCATATTCGGCGGCCTCATGACGGGTCTGTTCGCGCAGGCTCAGATAGGCGGCGTGGACGGAC
Organism: Eubacteriales Family XIII. Incertae Sedis bacterium; assembly: GCA_031269205.1. GTDB lineage: Bacteria > Bacillota > Clostridia > Peptostreptococcales > Anaerovoracaceae > JAIRPC01. The sequence goes on from JAISZM010000116.1 coordinate 8,970, forward strand.
TCCTCTACGGCAATCCCTCGCAGTTCGCCGCGCAGGCTCTCGGCATCGCGATTACGATAGGCTGGACCGTCGCGGGAACGCTCGTGTCCGCCGGCATAGTGAGGATATTCACGCCGCTCAGAGCGACGAAAGAAGAGGAGGTCACGGGACTCGACAGATCGCAGCACGGCGAGTCCGCGTACCCGTCGTTCAACGGACTCGACTGAATGTGTGTCGCCGCGAGGCGATGGAACGGAGGAACAGATGATAAAAGTGGAAGCGATCATTCGCGAAGAAAAACTGGAGGACGTGAAGGAGGCCCTCACCGCTATCGATGTGAACGGCATATCCATCTCGCAGGTCATGGGTCACGGCAGTCAGAAGGGTTACGTCGAACTCGTGAGGACGACCGAGGTCGCCGTCAACCTCATTCCGAAAATCAAGTTCGAGATCGTCGTCTCGTCCGAGGAATGGGAGCGGAAGACCATAGCGGCGATCAAGGAGGCCGCCTTCACGGGAGAACCGGGCGACGGAAAGATCTTCAGTTACGACCTGAGATCCGTCGTCAGGATAAGGACGGGCGAGTCGGACTACGACGCCCTGAACTGACGCGTCGGGCTATGGCGCTCTTAACAGGCGCGCCCTAATGAACTTCGGCAGCTGTGTGGTGTCCCGGCAAAACGGGCGCCACGCGGCTGTCGCTCTAATAATTCACAGATAATTCCGAAATATTTGACTTTTCAATCCGTGGGTATTATAATCGTTCCTATGCACCAAGGAGAAAAGACAAGACATCTCGGATTACATGAGCCGAAATTCGAACGCGATTCGTGCGGCGTCGGCCTGCTAGTGAACATCGACGGGCGCCGCTCGCATGAGCTGGTGAAGGACGCCGCCCGCGCGCTCATGAACATGGCGCACCGGGGAGGCGTTGGCGCTGAGCCCGAGACGGGCGACGGAGCGGGTATGCTCATACAGCTGCCGCACGCCTTCTTCAAAAAGGTCGCCGTGAACTCGGGCATCGAGATCGGGGACGAGGGCAGCTACGGCGTCGCGATGATGTTCGGCAGTCCCGAACCCGACCGCATCGAGCGCACGACGGCTTCGTTTTCCCGCATATGCCGCGAAGAGGGACTGAAGGTTCTCGGCGTGCGCAATGTGCCCGTCAATCCGCGAGCCCTCGGTCCCACGGCGCGCGATGTGCGGCCCGGCGTCAGGCAGATTTTTATCGAGCGTCCGGACGGCATGACGGAGGACGACTTCGAGCGCAAGCTCTACATCGTGTCGAAAGTCGCCCGCAGACGCGTACGCTACGGCGGCGCCGATCGCGATCTCTACTTTTATCTCGCGAGCATCTCGTGCAGGACCATCGTGTACAAAGGCATGTTGAGGGCCGATCAGTTCGAGAATTTCTACCTGGATCTGAAGGACACGGATCTGGCGTCGGCTATCGTCCTCGTCCACTCGCGTTTCTCGACGAACACGTTCCCGAGCTGGGAGCGCGCTCACCCGATGAGCTACCTCATTCACAACGGCGAGATCAACACTATACGCGGCAACGTCAACTGGGTCAAGGCGCGCGAGGCCATGCTGAGTTCCGAAAAGTTCGGAGAGGAACTCGAGAAGGTGATGCCCGTCATAAACGAGGAAGGCTCGGACTCGGCCATGCTCGACGACTTCATCAAGCTGCTGCTCCACGCCGGATACTCGCTGCCCGAGGCCGTCATGTTGACGATACCCGAGCCGTGGGAAAACGACGCTGACATGGACGACGATCTGCGCGCCTTCTACGAATACAACAGCTGTCTCATGGAGCCGTGGGACGGCCCGGCCGCGATAGCTTTCACGGACGGGCGCGTCGCGGGCGCGACGCTCGACCGCAACGGACTCCGGCCCGCGCGCTACGTGCTCACGAAGGAAGGGACGCTCGTGCTCGCGAGCGAATCGGGCGTGCTGCCGATGCCCGCGGAACGCATCGCGAAGAAAGACAGGCTCAGACCCGGGCGCATGTTGCTCATAGATACGGTGGAGGGACGCATCATCGGCGACGGCGAACTGAAGGCCGCCGCGGCCTCGCGCAGGCCGTACCGCAGGTGGCTCGACGAAAACCTCATGCGGCTGCAGGATTTGCCCGAAAGCGATTCGCCGGGCCAGTATTGGCAGGACATCATCAGGGACAAGAGACGCAGGGGCGCGGGCGGCGCGTACGAACAGGCGGTTTTGAAGGATTTTGACGGCATGAGGCTGCTCATGGCAAACCGGGAGGGCGACGCCGAACCCCTGCCGCTTCTCACCGAGCAGAAGGTGTTCGGTTACACCTGGGAGGACATCGCCCTCACGCTGAAGGGCATAGCGGACACGGCCGACGATCCCGTCTCATCCATGGGTACTGACACGCCGCTCGCCGTTCTCTCGAACAGGCCTCAGCTGCTCTACAATTATTTTAAACAACTTTTCGCGCAGGTCACCAACCCGCCGATAGACGCGATCAGGGAGCATATCGTCACCTCGACGGGCATCCTCATCGGCAGGGAAGGCAATCTGCTCGAACCCGGCGAGGCGAACTGCCGCATGATACGGCACCGCACGCCCATCCTCACGAAGGACGAGCTGCTGAAGCTGCGCGGCCTCGACATGGACGATCAGAAGAGCGTGACGCTGCCGATACTGTTCAACACGAGGGAGAAGAACGGGCTCGGCGCCGCGCTCGAAGACCTGTTCTCGGCGACGGACTACGCCATGAACAGCGGATACAACATCATTATCCTCTCGGATCGGGGCGCCGCTCCGTACAAGATCCCGATACCCGCGCTGCTCGCGACGTCGGCGCTGCACCATTATCTCGTGAAGAACGGGACGCGCACGCGCATTAGCCTCGTCGTCGAGACGGGCGAGGCGAGGGAGGCGCATCATCTCGCGCTGCTCATCGGCTACGGGGCGGAGGCCGTCTGCCCTTATCTCGCCTACGATACCATAACGGAAATGGCGCGGGAGGGTATGCTCGAGACGGACGGCGAGCTGGCGCGTGAAAATTATCGCGAGACTATGACGCACGCCCTGGTCAAGATCATGTCGAAGATGGGCATCTCCACCGTGCAGAGCTACCACGGCGCGCAGGTGTTCGAGGCGCTCGGCATAGCGGAGACGGTCATAGACGAATACTTCACGGGTACGGTTTCACGCATCGGCGGTCTGACGCTGAAGGAGATAGAGGCCGAGGCGAAGGAGCGGCACGGGAAAGCCTTCGACCCCGTCACGAAGGATGAACCCCTCGACGCCGGCGGCGACTACAAGTGGCGCAAGGACGGGGAGTACCATCTGTACAACCCCGAGAACATCTACTATCTGCAGCAGTCCTGCCGGCGGGGCGACTACGAGATGTTCAAGAAGTTTTCAGCCTGCGTGAATCTGCGCTCGGCCGAGCTGAAGAACATCCGCGGCTTGCTCTCGATAGTGGAGGCGGAGAAGCCGATACCCATAGGTACGGTCGAACCCGTCGAGAGCATCGTGAAGAGGTTCAAGACGGGGGCGATGTCCTACGGCTCGATCAGCCGCGAGGCCCACGAGTGCATGGCGATAGCGATGAACAGGCTCGGCGGCAAGAGCAACACGGGCGAGGGCGGGGAGCTCGAGTCCCGCTTCACGCCGGACGCGGATGGGACGAGCCGTTCCAGCGCGATCAAGCAGGTCGCGTCGGGCCGCTTCGGCGTGACGATACACTATCTGAACAACGCGAGGGAGATACAGATAAAGATGGCGCAGGGCGCGAAGCCCGGCGAGGGCGGCCATCTGCCGGGCGGCAAGGTCTACCCGCAGATAGCGAAGGCGCGCTATTCGACGCCGGGAGTCGAACTCATCTCGCCGCCGCCGCATCACGACATCTATTCCATCGAGGACCTGTCGCAGCTGATACGCGACCTGAAGGCGGCGAACAAACACGCGCGCATCAGCGTGAAGCTCGTCTCGGAGGGCGGCGTCGGCACGATAGCCGTCGGCGTCGCGAAGGCGCTCGCGGACGTCATAGTCGTGAGCGGCTACGACGGCGGCACGGGCGCCGCGCCGCGCACGAGCATCAGGCACGCGGGTCTGCCGTGGGAACTCGGCGTCGCCGAAACCCACCAGAGCCTGCTCATCAACGAGATGAGGAACAGGGTCGTCCTCGAGACGGACGGAAAACTGTTGACGGGGCGCGACATCGTGATCGCGGCGCTTCTCGGCGCCGAGGAGTTCGCCTTCGCCACGGTGCCGCTCGTGGCCATGGGCTGCGACATGATGCGCGTCTGCAACCTGGACACCTGCCCTGTCGGCATAGCGACGCAGAATCCGCAGCTCTGCGGCAAGTTCGCGGGCAAGCCCGAACACGTCGAGAATCTCATGCGCTTCCTCGCCATGGAGGTGCGCGAGTGGATGGCCCGCATCGGCATAAGGACGATGAACGAACTCATCGGTCACGTCGAGTTGCTGACGGAGCTGCATCCCGAGTGGCACGACAAGGCGAAGACCGTCGACCTGTCGAGGCTTCTCTACCAGCCCAAGGCCGTCGACAGCGCGGGCGCCCGCTACTTCACGCGCCCACAGGATCACGCGCTCGACAAGACGCTGGATTCGAGCGCGCTGATCTCGCTCTGCCGCGACGCGATCGGACGTCCGGGCGTGAAGGCCGACTACACGCTCGACATCACGGGCCGCAACAGGACGGTCGGCTGTATGCTCTCGGGCGCGATAGTCCGCAGGCACGGCCCGGACGGTCTGCCGGAGGGCAGCGTGCACCTACGCTTTGACGGCTCGGCCGGCCTGTCCTTCGGCGCCTTCCTCACGCGGGGCGTCGAACTGGAGTTGCACGGCGACGCGAACGACTACGCGGGCAAGGGGCTGTCCGGGGGCCGGATAGTCGTCGTGCCGCCCGACGGCGCGACGTTCAAACCGTCGGAGAATATCATCGCGGGGAACGTCGTCCTCTACGGCGCGACGGCGGGGGAATTCTACGCGCGCGGCGTGGTCGGCGAGCGTTTCTGCGTGCGCAACAGCGGCGCGACGGCCGTCGTCGAGGGCGTCGGAAACCACGCCTGCGAATACATGACGGGCGGCGTGTGCGCCGTGCTCGGCGAGACGGGGCGCAACTTCGCCGCGGGTATGTCGGGCGGCATAGCCTTCGTCTACGACGCGGACGGGGCTTTCGGGCGCCGCTGCAACAGCTCGAGCGTCATAGTGGAGTCGACGGTCGGCGACGACAGGACGCTACTGAAGGATCTGCTGAGAAAGCACACGGCCTTCACGGGTTCGGACGTCGCGGCCCGCCTGCTCGACGATTGGGCGTCGTCGATCAAGAAGTTCGTCACGGTCGTTCCGAAGGAATACCGGCAGTTGCTCGCGAAGTCGCGCACGGAGAGCACGGCAGCGGAGAGGGGCGCGTGATGGGCAAGACGACGGGCTTCCTCGAATACGAACGCCACGACGCCGCTTTTCTGCCGGTGCGCGAACGCGTGAACAACTGGAACGAGTTCATCGCGCCGCGCCCTACGTCCGAACTCACGACCCAGGCGGCGCGCTGCATGAACTGCGGCGTACCCTTCTGCCACGCGGCTTTCGTCGTGGAGGGCAGGTCCATCGGATGCCCCCTGTCGAACCTCATCCCCGAGATAAACGACCTCGTCTACCGGGGTGATATAGAGAAAGCCTATAGCCGTCTGAGCAAGACGCATCCGTTCCCGGAGTTCACGGGGCGCGTGTGTCCCGCGCTGTGCGAGAGCAGCTGCACCCTCGGCGAACACGAGCCGGCCGTGACGATCAAGGACATCGAGCGGTACGTCATAGACGAGATGATGAGGCGCGGCAAGGTCGTACCTCACATGCCGGGCGTCAGCACGGGAAAGCGCATAGCCGTCGTCGGCTCGGGTCCGTCGGGACTCGCGTGCGCGGACGCGCTCAACCGCCTCGGCGACGCCGTCACGGTGTTCGAGCGCGCGGACAGACCCGGCGGCCTTCTCATGTACGGCATCCCGAACATGAAGCTCGACAAGAGTCTCGTGCTCGGTAGGGTCGGAATAATGAAGGATGAGGGCGTCAGGTTCGAACTCGGCGCCGAGGTCGGCACGGACTACCCTGTGTTATCCGTCATGAAGAACTTCGACGCCATCGTGCTGTGTTGCGGCGCGACGGTCGAGCGAAAACTCGACGTTCCCGGCGCCGATCTGCTGGGAGTCATGACGGCCTTGGAGTTCCTGACGCGCAGCACGGCGAACATACTGGACGGCGAGGTCATCGACGGCCTTCCGAACATAGACGGCAAGCGTGTCGCGGTCGTGGGGGGCGGGGACACGGGAACGGACTGCGTGGCGACTTCCATCAGGAGGGGCGCGGCGTCCGTGAACCAGTTAGAAATAATGCCGGAGCCGCCCGGCGAGCGCTCCCCGGGCGAACCGTGGCCGCTGTGGCCGAAGGTGAAAAAGACGGACTACGGCCAGCTCGAAGCTACGGAACTGTTCGGCGCGGATCCGCGCGAGTACGAGACGACGGTCAAGGAGATCATCGGCGACGGCAAGAAGGTGACGGGTGTGAAGACCGTGCGGGTGGAATGGCGCGCGAACGAGGGCGCGGGTGGAGCAATGACCCCGGTGGAGCTGCCCGGCACGGAGCGCGAGCGCCCGTGCGATATCGTGCTGACGGCCATGGGATTCACCGGGCCCGAGCGCCTGCTCATAGATCAACTGAGTCTGGGTACGGACGCTCGCGGATGCGTCGCCGGGCGTCGCAGCAGTTCATACCGAACGAACACGCCGACCGTGTTCGCGGCCGGGGACATGCGCAGCGGCCCGTCGCTCGTGGTGCGGGCGATAGACGAAGGGCGCCGGGCTGCCCGCGCCTGCCACGAGTATCTGGCCCGAAGATAACCCCTAAAATTTTTCGTAAAAAATTTTGCGATAGGTATTGACAAACGCCGATCGCGTGTTATAATACATATTAAACATATAAAAAAACTATGCGATAGCCAGCCGTGAGCAAGTTACGGACGCGACGTGGGACAGGGCGTCGGGAGATCGGAATAAGCGTAGCGAAAGCGAGCGGCGTCGGCACTTGGAACGCATGGTCGGAACAACGAGAATGGAGGGAAATATGGCAAAGGTAGCGCAGAGTTTAACGGATCTCATAGGAGGCACACCGCTTCTGAACCTCGTCAAGTACGCGGGGGCTGAGGGGCTGACAGCGAACATTATCGGAAAACTTGAGTATTACAACCCGGCGGGCAGCGTCAAGGACAGAATCGCGCTCGCCATGATAGAGGACGCGGAAAAGAGCGGCCAGTTGAAGCCCGGCGCGGTCATCATAGAACCGACGAGCGGCAACACGGGCATCGGACTCGCGGCGGTCGCGACGGCTCGCGGCTATCGAGTCGTCCTGACGATGCCTGAGACGATGAGCATTGAACGCCGCAAACTGCTCGCGGCGCTCGGCGCCGAACTCGTCCTGACGGAAGGCGCGAAAGGCATGAAGGGAGCCATCGCCAAGGCCGACGAACTGGCGGCCGAGACCGAGGGCGGGTTCATCCCGGGACAGTTTGTCAACCCCGCGAACCCGAGGATTCACTACGAGACGACGGGTCCCGAGATTTGGGACGATGCGGACGGCAAGGTCGATTACTTCGTTTCGGGTATCGGCACGGGCGGCACGATCAGCGGCGCGGGCAAGTATCTGAAGGAGAAAAATCCTGACGTGAAGGTCGTCGCCGTCGAGCCTGCCGATTCGCCCGTGCTCTCCGAGGGCAAGGCCGGACCGCACAAGATACAGGGCATCGGCGCGGGTTTTGTGCCCGACACGCTCGACACGGGGATATATGACGAGATCATCACGGTCTCAAACGACGACGCTTTTACGGTCGGGCGCAAGATCGCCAAGACGGAGGGATTGCTCATAGGCATTTCGTCGGGCGCGGCGGCTTGGGCGGCGACACAGATAGCGAAACGTCCCGAGGCGGCGGGCAAGAACATCGTCGCGATCCTCCCGGATACGGGCGAGCGCTTTCTGTCCACGGCGCTCTTCGAATAAGGGGACGGCGGACAGACGCACAGGGGCGACATCAGGTAACCGCTTGCGCCCCGCACTATAAAATTACAAATTCGCAGCTCATTCTCAACACGGAGGACGCTCGGCCATTCGGCCGGGCGTTCGCCTTTTTTGCGCTTCGCCGCGGATAGGTTATAATAATGAGTATGAACGATGTTTACGGCAGAGCGTACGACAGGAAGATGGTCGGTAAGCGACGTTTGCTTATCGTCATCATCATCGTGTGCTCCGCGGTCTTCGCGGTCAGCGCCTTCATGCTCATTCAATACTACCGGGCGAACTACGAGGCGGAGAGCGTGTTCGACGAGCTGCGGATGCTCGACGGCGACGGCGAGCCGGGGTTTGAGGATCCTGATCTGTACGCGAAGCGGCGGGCGCATTATCTCGACCTGCTCGCGCGCAATTACGATCTCGTCGGCTGGCTGAAGATATTCGACACGAACGTCGACTATCCCGTCATGCAGACGGTGGACGAGCGCGACTACTACCTGCACCGGGATTTCAACGAGGAATACAGCGCGGCCGGCGTGCTTTTCGCCTCGGACATCAGCGATATCTCAAAGCCGTCGGACGTGGTCATCGTCTTCGGCCACATGATGAAGAGCGGATCGATGTTCGGCGGGCTGAAGAAGTACACGGACGAAGACTACCTGCGGGAGCACCGGATCGTGCGTTTCGACACGCTGGAGGAGGAGCGCTACTACGAGATATTCCTCGTGTTCATAGAGTCCGTCAACACGGACGAGCCGAGCGAGTTCCGCTATTACGACGCGTCCGATTTTGCCGACGAGGCGGAGTTTGACGAGTTCATGTCGCAGGCGCATGAGAAGGAGATGTTCGATACGGGCGTCACGGCCGCATACGGCGACGAGATACTCGCGCTCTCGACCTGCGAGTACACGCGCAAGGACGGGCGCCTCGTGTTGCTCGCAAAGCGCCTTGCGCCCGAAGGAGATACG